>BPTM01000261.1 GCA_023705945.1 Candidatus Heimdallarchaeota archaeon | reverse complement strand
ATAATCCTCCAACTAGGAAGAAAGCATTTTTAGCACCATATTTTTCTGCAAATTTACCAATGAAATATGTGAAAGCTACAGCTGCAACAGTCGCAATAATTATGAAAATTATCGCAAAAAGATCTGTTGAAATACCCGCACCTTCAATTTGAAGCGCATCAGTTACTATGGGAGTCATATAAGCTACAATAACATTTGCAACATCTGCAATAAAGAAGTAACCTATCACAAAGATAAACATCTGACGATGTTTTCTTATATCTTTAAAAGTCCTGCCAAGCTGTTTAAAGGTATTTTTAAGTACATCTTTCTGTTCCGATAATTTTGTCTTTTTCTGTCTTTCTTTAACGAAAATCAAAGGAATCCCAAATACAAGGAAAAGAGCCATTGGGACAACAAATACCCACCAGTAACCTGTATAACCATATGACAAATCAGCTGGATTTACAGCTTTGCTTACAACATCTCCGAAAATCATAATTAATGGAAACATCACTAACAAAGAGATTATAGTACCTAAGTAACCAAAAGCCACTCCAAATCCTCCAACTTTGCCGACATCTTTTGGATTAGCTATAAAAGGTAGCATTGCATCATAAAATGCGAGACTCCATTGATAAGCAATATTGGCAATTACGTAGAGAATCAAAACTATCGTAATATTGTGGAATAAACCAAGAAGACTAGAGAATAAAAGTATTACACCGGTTAAAACGAGAATAAACGGTTTTCTTTTACCAGTAGTGTCACTTAATGCTCCCATTATAGGCATACCAATTGCAGTGATTACTTGCATAACTGCTGCTACTACTCCAAAAACGAAACTGGCTTCACCATAGCTCATCTGATGTTCTACTTGTCCTATCACCAATATATAACGATTAATTATCAAACTAACAATTATCATCGAATATACTGTGTTTGCTAAATCGTACATTGACCATTTGAAAACGTTGTATTTAGATGTTTTAGTTTCTAACTCAACCTCTTCTTCAATAACTTCAGACATGGAATTGGAAATAAAATAGATATTTAAAAACTATTCCCACATTTAAAGGATAAAAACTGAAAAAATACCAGTAAGTTTACAGAGCTTTTCTTACCTCTATCACCATATTGTCAGTATATTTAGAAGTTCCAGTATTCCTTCAATGCTTTCTTCGTTTGAGCTATCATACTCTTCGTTTGTTCAGTCATAATTGGACTCATCAGCTTGTTTAAACCAATTGCACTCTCTCCTAGTAATCCTGAGATGAATTTCTTACTCACGTCTTTTAATTGATTTAATTTGTATCCTCCTTCCAATGTACAAATGATTTTACCATCACAGAATTCTTCAGCAAACTGGTAGAGTAAGTATCCAGCTCCCCAAAAAGCGTTCGGAGCTATGTTCATTATTCCTACAGGATCTCCCCCTAAGGAATCAAATCCTACTGAAACCAAAATGATTTCAGGCTTGTACTGTCTTAGGATATCTAGACCAAATTGCAGCGAATGTAGCCAATCACTAGAATTAACTCCTGGAAGCAAGGCTATGTTCGCGTTATATCCTTTTCCTCCTGCTACACCTATCTCTGTTGGATATCCAGAACCAGGATAAGAGTACATTGGGTGGGCATGAACTGAAAGATAGAAAACATCTCTACGATGATAAAAAATGTGAGATGTACCATTCCCAAAATGGTGATCAATATCAATAATTGCAACCTTTTTGTAATTTTTGTTGCTTACTAACCAATCAGCAGCTATTGCAATATTATTGAAATAGCAGAAACCCCCAGCTGAGTTTGATTCAGCATGATGACCTGGAGGACGAACGATTGCAAAACTTCTTTTTGCTTCTCCTTTATCTACTATCTCTGCTGCTTGTTTTGTTGCTCCTGCTGCTAATCGGGCAATATCATAAGTGTGTGGATTGAGTGTTGTATCAATAGTTATCATCCCGCCCCCTGCTTCAGATATAGCTTGAATCTTTCTTATCAGATCCACAACATGAACTGACACAAGCTCTTCTTCTGTTATATATTGTGGTTTATAGAACTTGATATCTTTCTTAACCTCATTCTGTAGCTCCTTCACTCCTTTAATGATTTCATCTAATCTTGCGGGTGATTCAGGATGTACTCGATCCATTTTGTGTTTCTTAAATAATTCAGAGTAGATAACAGCTAAATCAATCATTAGCTTACTGTAAACAGATTTTAAAATTAATCTTTTTGTCAAACATGCTAGAAATTGTGCAGTTTTCTTCGTGTCAAATGTTTTATATATAGGTAAATATGTTCAATTTCTTATTAAGAAGGTACAATAAATGGCTTTTATAGCAGACGTTGGTATTTCATTCCTTTTTGCTCTACCTATTCTAGTTGGTAATGCAGTTCCAGCTATTTTAGGCGGTGGATATCCTGTAGATGGATACAAAGTTCTAAAAGATGGTAAAAGAATGCTAGGTGATCATAAAACACTATGGGGATTATTCTATGGGATATTGTCCGGTTTTCTAATTGGCGTGATAATATGGTTCTTAGCTTCTGATTTCTTTATGGAACAATATGGTATACATTATCCCTTCTGGATAGGTGCTCTCATGGGTTGGGGCTGTAATTTTGGGGATATGCTTGGCTCTTTTGTGAAACGAAGAATCAATATAAAATCTGGGGGTAGTTTTCCCGTTTTTGATCAAGTAGGGTACATCTTATTTGGATTACTTTGGAGTTGGCCAGCATTTGGAATGCTCCCATGGGAATTTTGGATCTCATTACTAGTTTTCGCTCCATTATTACATATAGGAACAAATGTTCTTGCATATTCGATTAAAATAAAGGATGTTCCTTGGTAGTATCGATAAGAGAACGAATTGAGTTTTCATGATTATAAGATAAAACTTATAATGAAATTTGCTTTAATATTATCGTTAAGCGCTGGTAATGTAGTTAAAATGACGACTAGTTCCGACGATAGAATGTGCAAACTTACTTGCAAATCTTTTTCATGTAGCAAGAGAATGCTCAGAATTAAACGAGATAACAATAACAAGAGTTTTATTTGCGGCTTAGACAATTCTGAATGTTTAAGTTATATGTGTAGTTATGCAGAGTGCAGAGAGGGGAAGTTGAGTGATTCAGGTAAATGTCTCCGTCCTATTAAACCTGTACAAAGATCTCGACCTAAGAAACCAAAAGGACAATTTCCCAGTTATATTTATCCGACACGTACTAATATTGATGAAAAATTCAGGAAGAAATTAGATAGAAAGTCAAAGTAACGTGCACTGCACGAAATCTTAAATATCTGTTTATACACAGAATCGTATAGAATAAATAGGAAGATACATTATGTTTAACAATAGTCCATCAACTGAGAAAAGGCTATTTACTTTTGGTGTCCCAACACTCGATGAGATTCTAGGAGGAGGAGTAGCAGCTGGTTCTAATGTTTTGATTGAAGATGAAATTGGTGCAGAAGCTGATCCTTTTGTTTTACAATTTCTAGCAGAAGGTTTGAAAACTGGGGAATATGGATATATTTTCTCTACTGAGCACCCTTATGAATTCTATAACGAAATGATGAATGGGCTTGGTGTAAACCCTGAAATGCTAGAAGCTACAGGGCGTTTGAAATTCATTGATGCTTTCAGTAACCCCTTTGGTTATACAGACCTAAAGACAAACCATCAATATTCTATCCAAGACCTTGCGAAACCAAGAGAAATAAATGAGACAATAAGAAGGTCATTTTTACATGTGCAAAATCAACAAATACTAAAAAGAGGGATTGTAATATCTTTGTCGTCGATTATTTATGCAGCAGATGAAAGCAAGAAAATAATATTCTCTTTCTTACAGAACAGATTAGCTGCAAATAAAAAAGATGGTTCAGTGACAGTCTTTACATTGCATCAAGATGCACATGACCCAATCTTAGTTAAAGCAATAGAACATAATTGTGATGTCACAATTAGAGTATCACAATCCAAAACCAAAGCAGATCGCCCAATTACTGAGGTTAGGGTAATAAATGTAAAAGGCAAACCTGAACTAACTGGAGAACCTGTCTTATTTGAGTTCATCAGTGGAAAGATTCTTCCCTATTATGAAGATGATGCACTTTAGCTGAAATTAAATGCATTTACAATCTTTTCTGCTGTTTCTTCTACAGTTAGATTTGTGTTGACTATTTTCAAATAGTTATTCTGGTAATAGAATTCACCATCAGTATTCATTTTATGCTTAGTATCCATTGCAATTAATCGTTTTTCTGATAATTTAATGTCGCGTTTAGAAGGTTTTTCTATAAGACGAACTTTAGTTTTATTTCGTTTCAATCTCTCTTCTAAAGATGACTCTAACTCCACATAATAAACTTCCCACTTATTCTTGACAAATAAATTGCTGATGAGCTCGACATAATCTTTCTCTTTTATTTGATCGAAGTCCCAGACATATGTGAAAATAAACCCAGGTAAGTCACTAGTTGCAACCTCTTCAAAAATTCTCATTCGAAATTCAGAGTTTAATTTGCGAAACTTTGACGTACCATGATCAAAGATTGGAATCAGTAATTCGATAGTCATATGATTATGTAGAAGTTTGAAACCAGTTTGTCTAGACAGCTCTTTACTAACTACCATTTTTCCGACTGCAGGAGGACCAAATATAATTATAAACTTCACAAAAAGATATGCGATTTTCAAAATTTAAACCTATCTGAAATAAGCTAAAAGTTTATAGAAGGTGTTTAAAACGTTCTAAACACTATTCTTTTAAAATTTATCTAGCTACAACTTTAGATAGATTTAAGTAGAACAAGATGAAAATAAATCAGTGAATATCTGTGCTTTTTGACTATCTATTCAAAACAATAATCGTTGGAAATCCTGGTGTAGGGAAAACTTCAATCTCTTTAAGGTTCGCTACAGGGATGTTCAGGGAAAGATATCTACCAACAATTGGCGTAGAATTCTCTGTTAAAGACATAGAAGTCGATGGAAATAAAGTGAAATTACAAACATGGGATACTGGTTCACATGATCGTTTTTCATATGTTCGACCTTTGTATTACAAGGGAAGTTATGGTGTTCTTGTTGTCTGTGATATAACAGATAAAACATCCTTTGAGCAGCTGGATAAATGGTTTACAGAAGTATATGCTACATGTGAAGATATTATACCCGCTATACTGATAGGAAATAAAACTGATGTTCCAGATGAAAGAGAAGTCGAAGAGAAAGATGTCTTAGAATATGCAGAGAAGAAACGGAAAGAATTCAAGTTGAATACTCTCCCTTACTATGAGGTTTCTGCAAAAAACGGTCAGAATATCAATGATATTTACTACGAACTTACAAGAATGATGATTACAAAATCTCTTGAAACTGAATTATCTTAACCTCTTTTTCATTTTTCTTTTCAGTTTTTTGATACCTAGCATAAGATTTAATTTATACGTATTTGTCGTACTTCTTAGATGCTCATTTATTTGAAGGTGTAATAAAATTGGTAGAAATTACTGATGTCCGACTTAATGGTCGAGGAGGACAAGGTGCTGTGACAGCTTCACGTCTTTTAGCCGAAGCAGCTATCCTAGAAAATCAATATGTTCATGCTTTTCCGAACTTTGGACCAGAGAGAGCAGGAGCGCCTGTAACCTCATATGCTCGAATATGTTCTGAACCTTTTACGGAAAAAACTGAAGTTTATGAACCCCATATTGTTGTGGTTATTGATCCCACATTATTAGATGATGTTCCCGTAGCTGAAGGTTTGAAAGAGGGAGGTGTAATTGTTGTAAATTATGAAGGTATGAAGGAATCATTAATGAGATTCTTTGAAGGATGTCATGCTAATATATACAAAGTTGCAGGTTCCAAAATAGCTATGGAGGAAATAGGTCGTAATGTTCCAAACCTAGTAATGTTAGGTGCATTACTTAAGGTTACAAAATTAGTCAAATTAGAAAGTTTACTTGAAGTGACATCAAAAAGATTTCCTGGTGTATTAGGAGAAAAGAACATTGTTGCCATCAAGCGAGCATATGAAGAGGTGGAATAGATGGTTGAGAAAGAAGCCCCCAAAGAATTCAAGAAATGGGTAAGTGAAAAATGGGGAACTAAAAACCTACCACTTGGTGGAATAGTCCCCTTCCATAGTGCGTATGAATATAAAACGGGTGATTGGTCAGCTTTTAAAGCTATAATTGACAAATCGAAATGTATCAGCTGTATGAATTGCTTCTATTACTGTCCTGATTCAGCAATAGAAATGGATGACGATATGAAAGCGATGGTCGATGTTAATTATTGTAAAGGCTGCGGTATTTGTGCTAAACACTGTCCTGCAGATGCAATAGAGTTGAAAAGACTAACAAGGTGATTATGGTGATAAGAGAAGTTAGAGGTATGACTGGTGATGAGGCTGTAGCTTATGCAGTAAAATTAGTTAATCCTGATGTATTGGCAGCCTACCCCATCACACCTCAGACAATTATAGTTGAAAGATATAGTGATTTTGTCAATAATGGAGAAGTTGATACTAGCTTCATTCCTGTCGAATCTGAACATTCCGCAATGTCAGCGTGTGTAGGTGCTTCGATGACAGGAGCAAGAGTTTTTACAGCTACAGCTTCTGCTGGACTTGCTTTAATGTACGAAATTCTATATGTTGCTTCTGGAATGAGGTGTCCAATTGTTCTTGCAGTTGCAAACAGAGCTTTTAGTGCACCAATCAATATTCATGGTGAATGTACTGACCAATTAGTATGCAGAGATGCTTCATGGGTTTCACTTTTTGGAGAATCAGCACAAGAAGCATATGACGAGACAATAATGTCTTTCAAAATAGGTGAACACCCAGATGTTCAATTACCTACAATGTTTGGAATTGAAGGTTTCATTGTTACACATGCTCTTGAAAGAGTAGAAACAATGAGTAAAACAGACGTTGAGGATTTCCTCCCAGCTGAAAGAGATTCTAAGTATAAATTTAGTCCTGATGAAGTTATGACTTTTGGATCTTTAGTCTTACAAGATTACTACATGGAAATAAAAAGACAACAAGAAGAAGCTATGCA
>BPTM01000260.1 GCA_023705945.1 Candidatus Heimdallarchaeota archaeon | reverse complement strand
ATATGAATGCCATTCATCATGAGAATACATATAAGAAAGCATGGTTCCATTTGAATCACCGAATAGTTCCATAAAATTGTCTTTTGATTCATTAATAGAGGGTACAGTAGTTATCACCATGTCTAGGATGAATAGATGGACTTCCTTACTAAATCCTGTATAAACATCTATACTATAATTGCTCATAAATTCAGTTTCTGCCAATATTAATTCAGAAATATTGTTGATATTTGCAAGTTGAGGGACGGAAATAATTTCATCAAATAGATCGGGTGTACTACCATTAATATTTTTCATGCTTACTAGTATTTCCTCGCTTACTATATCTCCAGGAATAGTTTCCAGATTTATAGTACTTTGGAACTGAGTTATAGGAGGAGGAGCTGTGCCCAAAGAAATGAATATTATTGGTAAACTTATAAGACAAAAACCTAGTAAGACAATAACACCGTTGTATGTCGAATTAGACATAGTGTAAATTGGTAAGTGAAATATAAAAAAGTATTCTTTTAATTTTGAAATAAATGGAAGGAGAAAAAGAAAAAAATCACTTTTTCTTAGATTTAGATACTATAAGATACACAGGTAAAACGATTGCAAAACATGCTACTGTTGCGATTGCAAAGAAAATACCAGGATTGAAGTAAATTTTGAAATCACCCATAAAATTATCTGTCCATAATTTTCCATTTGTTGAAAATGAAAATGCAATTTCTGGACGTCCTCCACCCAATTTTGTTCCTTCTGTTAGTTCAAAAGCTAAAAAGATTTGACCTTCATAAGTTGATAGACTTGGTGATTTACGGGTATATCCTTCTGCTTCATCCTTCACAACAGAATGGTATGTAATTGTTGTGGTGTCGGTTAAATCGCCTATATAATACCCCCAGAGCAGATATTCAGTAAAATAAATGCCTTGAGTTTCATCATAAACATCTTCAATCAGATCATGTGCTACAACAAAGAAACCATTATCCCATGCCACTATAGCAGGTTCAAAATATTCAACAAGATCATATGGAGGAGTTAAATATACAGTTGATCCTTGAAGAGAAGTACCAGTAGGAGTATAGGTTACTCTGACAGATCTTTCAGTAAAAAGATCTTCATAAGTTGAAACAACATAGATATTGTTTTCATGGGAATAAAGATCGAAATCATCACCGTAATAATCAGTGCTTTGAGCGTTTAGTTTTACATTCAAAGATGTAGGATCAACAGTTAGGAATTTGGTTTCTTTGACATAATCTGATGGAGTATAACTGTACGCTATGAATAGATCTGTAGCTAGACTTGCAGCTCCAAATCCTATAAAATTGTCAATTACCACAGAAGTATTGAATACACATTGTATATCGCTCCATGTAACTCCATTATCTTCACTAAATGTAATGAAAAAGGAAAGATTCCCAAAACTTGTATCTTCTGCAGCGATGATCACATATGATGTGGAGTTGAGATATACTTGATCAGTTTGATTCGATTCTATTGCTCTTCCCTCATATACGAAATCCCAGTCCGTAATAAGAGTATCATCTGATTCAACGGTTTGAAATTCAGTTGGAGTTCGTTTACATATACGGGATTTTAATTCTTCGAAAACAACTCTGTCATTTGAGATCGTATCATATTTGTAAATGAGAACATATTCATCATTGTTTCCTTCTGAAAGGTGAGGCATATAATCAGTATAGAAAACTACACCAAAGGTTGATTGAGGAAATGATGAGAATATAATAAAACCAATTAGAATCATAAATAGCCAATTTTTACTAAATTTCATGTGAGAACTCCTAGTTTTTTCTCTTTGCACAACTTTGTTGAAGAATATATAAACTTTACCAACAACGAATGAAGACTCAATGTGTTCACATCTCTGATTCAAGTTCACTAGAAAATTTAAGACTATCACGTATTTCTCGTAATTCTAAAATTCCAGGGCTAGAAAAAAGATTTTCTGTCGAGGAGATATCGAAGAGTAACAAGAAGTTTCCAGTATGAACTGCCATCAATTCAAAGACTCCTTTTGCACGATTCTTTTCATTTCTCCATTGACCTTTCAAGAAATGTGCTTCATACTCATTGAAAGTATCTATACTGTAATCAGTAATCTTCATTTTATCTCCTTTATAATACTTCAAACTTAGTCTCATTCGTAGATCAGTAAGACATTCCAAAGTTAAGCAATTAGGTGTAAATGGTTGCCAATACATGAAGAACAATCTGTTTGACCTATATCTAATGAAAGGTAAGAAGTTAGTATAATTTAATCCTTCAATCAAGTGAGGAATATACGAAGCTGGAAAATCAATTTTTCCAATAAAACTAATATTGGTAGTTTTTCTTTTGTTGATGAGATCCAGTTCAATTCCTATCATTAAGTAACTGATTCTTCAGACACTCATATATATTAGGATGAGACAGTATTAGAAGCCTCTTAACTGACAGAAACATTGATAAGTATCTGAAATCAAGCATAAAAAATTCTGGCATATCACCTTTTTTCAAAAGGATTTTTGTATCTTTTTAGAAGCAATGCGTTAATCACAACAGAGACAGAAGACAGCGACATAGCTAATCCAGCAAACACGGCTGGAATAGGGATACCAAACAAAACAAAGCTTAAACCAGCAGCTAAAGGTATACCAATAGTGTTATAGATTAAAGCCCAGAACAAGCCCATTTTAACTCTTCTAATAGTTTTCTTACTTAAATCAATAGCTGTTACAACATCACGAAGATCATCTTTGATAAGAACTATATCTCCTGCCTCAATCGCCACATCTGTTCCTGCACCCATTGCTACACCTACATCTGCTTGAGCTAAAGCAGGAGCATCGTTAATTCCATCTCCACCGAAAAGGACTTTCATATCTTTCTCTTGATACTTTTTAACAACATTTACTTTTTCTTCAGGTAAGATTTCTGCATGAACTTCAGAAATTCCTACTTCATAAGCAATTGCTTTTGCTGCTCTTTCATTGTCTCCACTAACCATAACTGTAGTTAAACCCATTTTATTCAATAATTCAATTGCTTCTTTCGAGGAATCTTTTATCGTATCAGCAACAGATATTATTCCAACAGGAAGTCTATCTCGAAAAACAATCATCACTGTATTTCCTTTATTCTCAAGATTTTCCATCTTATTATTTAGTGAGCTAGGAATAGTAGATTTAAGCTCAGTAGCTAATTTTCTATTTCCAATTGAAAAACTACGCTTATCTATAGTTGCTTCAATACCTTTTCCTGGAAAAGCATTAAATGATTCAATCTTTAAGAATGTAAGATCCATTTCTTCCGCTTTAGAAATTATAGCCTTCGCTAAAGAATGCTCGGAGCCTTTTTCTAGAGAAGAAGCTATTTGCAGTAATTCCTTTTCAGATAAACTTTCTTCAATTGATATAATGCTTGTAACCTCAGGTAAACCTTTTGTTATAGTACCAGTTTTATCAAAAAGTACTACATCAACTTGTCTCGCTATTTCAAGAGCTTCACCAGTTCTAATCAATATACCATTTTGAGCTCCAAGTCCTGTACCTACCATTATAGCTGTTGGAGTTGCTAATCCTAGAGCACATGGACAAGAAATAACTAATACTGAAATTGCTGTCAAAAACGCAAGTAGAAATATATTATATCCCAAAGGTAAAGGTTGGGGCAGTAAACCAAAACTACCAAGCGAGAACCATAGGATAAAGGAAAGAATAGAGATAATAATTACAACTGGAACAAACAGAGCAGATATACGATCTGCCATACGTTGGATAGGTATTTTAGAAGTTTGTGCATCTTCAACCATTTTGATTATTTTATTCAAAGTAGTGTCCTTACCAATTCTTGTCGTTCTCATCTTAAGAAAACCGTTTTCATTAATAGTTCCACCAATAATCTCAGATTCAGGTTCTTTGAAAACTGAGACACTTTCACCTGTTAACATAGACTCATTTACATAGCTTTGTCCTTCGATTATAATACCATCAACAGGGACACTAGTTCCTGGATGAATTAAACAAATATCATCTAGAGCTACATCGTCTATAGGAATTTCAATCTCCTGTCCATCTCTTATGACTATAGCTGTATTTGGTCTCAGTTCTATGAGTTTCTTTATAGCTTCAGAAGTTTTACCTTTGGTTACCTCTTCTAAATATTTTCCTAGAAAGATGAAAGTAAGAAGAATGGCAGAGGTTTCAAAGAATATGTCACCTTCAAATGCTGATTGAAAGTAAGGATAAATCATCGAAAATAAGCTGTAAAGATATGCGGAAAGTGTACCTAATACAACTAATACATCCATAGAAGCACTCTTGTTAATTATGCTCTTCCAAGCTGCTTTGTAAAAAGGATATGCAATGATAAACTGTATTGGAGTTGCTAAAATAAATTGAATGAAACTTGAAAGTAACATACCTTCAAAAATATTCGTCTGCATCAACCAATCGGCAAAACTTGAAGATAACATCCCCCCCATTGCAAAAATAAGGACAGGAAGAGCAAAAATAAGGCTTGCAACAAATCTATTTCGCATATCGATGAGTTGTTCATTCTTCATGAAAGAAAGATCATCTGTTCTCTCAGAAGCTTTATAGCCTGTTTTTTCAACAATTTTGAAAATCTGCTTTTCCTTAACTAAATTGGGATTATAAGTGATTTGAGCACTATTACTTAGCAAATTTACAGCAGCTGATTCTACACCTTCTAGGGAAATTAGCGCTTTCTCTACTCTAGCTACACAGGATGCACATGTCATTCCTGTAACATTTATCGTTTTTGTTTCTTTTTCGCTCACAAAAGTCAACCTTCAGTTTTAATTAAATGATGGAGTCTTATACCATTACATTGCTTCTGCTTTATAACCAGCATCTGCTACTGCTTGAACAAGATTTTCTTCGGTTACTTTATCAGATTTATAATTTACTAGAGCTGATTTTTTTTCTAAATCAACCACAGCGGATTTAACTCCTTTGACATTTTCAAGAGCTTTTTTCACTGACATTTGGCAGTGACCACATGTCATACCTTCAACTTTTAGTTTTATTTCGTTCATGTTTATCATCATTTTTAATAGTTAATTATGGAAGTAAGAAAATTAAATCTAATTGTTTCGTATTAACACAAAAAAATAGATTTTCACACACATCACAATGAGGAATTAGATTATCATAGCATTATAACCTAGAGCTATTATCATCGCTTTAATTCTTGTCCCAGTTATTATCATAGGATCGATTTGAACTGTTGCGTGATGGTCGTCTAGAGATATATTTGCGGAAGAAACACCAGCTGTAAATCTAAGAGCAAGTGCGATTTTATTTGCACATTTTTTACAATGCATGTCAGGTATATTGTATTCAACAGTTAATATCATAATCCTCAAGATAACAGTAATGTTAGTTATATTTAAGTTAGCTATTAGACCAAAAAATAATTTGGTTCAAAAGAAAATAGAAATCAAATTGTTTAATGGTTATTTTTCACTTGTTTTTTCTTCTTGAGGGAAGGTTTTTTGTACAAACTTTTATTCAAGGTTGTAATTTTATTCATTGGCATTTTGATTACCTTACGATCATAAGTGATAAAACCATTAATCTCTCCTTCAATATCAGTAGTTTGAGTATAAACAGCTGCAGATAAACCTTGTTTAACTAGTACCTTGGTTTTCTTGATTAAGTCAGTATATTTGGAGAATAGTCCTTTCTTAGTTTTGTACTTCTTATAGGACCAGTAAATTCTAGTTTTCCAGATATGATCTTCCACGCTGAATCCTAAACCACCAAATTCCCCTAAAACAGCAACACGATTTTCTTCAATTTTGGGCATTTTGGGGCCAGGATAAACGTGAATATCTTTAATATCACCTACCTTCTTGTCAACCCAACCAGAAGCACTATTAATTAATCTAGAGCTATCTAAAGATCTAATAAACTCTGTTACTTCTTTAGTTTGAAATTGTCCCCAAGATTCATTGAAAGGCACCCAAACAACAACTGATGGATGATTCATAAGATTTTCAATCATTTCTTCTAACTCATTATAGAAACATGCTCTATTTGATTTAAACAATCTCCCGATCTTAATGTTGATTTTCCCTAAAAACATCCCAACTATCCCAGCTTTAATGCTTCCTCCACTTGGCATATCTTGCCAAGTTAGCACACCTAATTTATCGCAGTGATAATACCAACGAGCAGGTTCAACCTTCAGATGTTTTCGAATCATGTTGAATCCAAGATCCTTAGTAAATTGAATATCATAAAGCAAAGCTTCATCTGTTGGAGCTGTATAGAGACCATCTGGCCAGTAACCCTGATCTAGTGGACCAAAATGAAATAGTTGTTCATTATTTAATGCTAAACGGGGAATACCTTTCTTATCTTTGATTAAGCTGATTTTACGCATACCAAAATAACTTCTGACATTATCAAACTCAATATTACCTCTTTTTAAAGTAAAAGTGATGTCATATAGGTGAGGAGAATCTGGACTCCACAATTTCTGTCTAGGTATTTTAAGTTCAATTGTTTCTTGATATTTTCCATCGTAGGAAGTTATTTCTTTGTTTTTACTTTTGACAGAAATAGAGATTTTATCATTATTGAGGATATTAACACCTGAAAATGAGATGTTAAGCGTTTTTTTATCAATATCAGGAACCATTCTAAGACTATCAAATCTAGTTTTATTAACTGGTTCTAACCATACCGTTTGCCAAATTCCTGAAACAGCTGTATAAAAGGCAGTATTTGGTGTGAGTGTTTGTTTTCCTCTCTCATGCATACTCCAATTCGTAGGGTCATAGACAGCTAATCGTAGCTCATTAGGTAGTCCCTCATTTAAAAAAGAAGATATTTCAAAAGAAAAAGGATTATAACCTCCAGTATGAAAACCAATCAGGTTTCCATTCACCCACACTTCTGTTTCCCAATCGACTGCACCAAAATGCAACAATAAATCTTTTCTTTTCCATGATTCAGGAATGGTAAAATAATGACGATACCAAAGCCTTTGACTTCTTTTTAGTTTCTTCTTAACTCCAGATAAAGCTGATTCCAACGGGAAAGGAACGAGTATCTTTCCATCAAATTTGCTGACTTCTTTTACTTTTTTCTTCCTAATTGCAAAATCCCATAAACCATTGAGATTTAACCAGTCTTCTCGTACATACTGTGGTCTTGGATATTCAGGTAAAGGAATTTCAGGATTTATATCTTCAGCCCATTTAGTCATTATTTGACCTCCAATGGGTAACCAAGACTTTTCTTCGTTTCTTACCATAACAATCACTTGAGTTAAGAAGCAAAAATTAAACATAATGTGAATTATTAAAGTTTTTGAAAAAAATGACCCTTTTTTCTGAAAACTTCAACTAATAGTTTAGCAAATTAAAGCAGATGAAATGAAATCTTCTCAACCAACTTTAGATTAATATCACCAATATTTCTCTTCTTACTCTTTCTTTTTCCCCTATTTGTTAAAATCAAATCATAACATGCCTTTTATTTTACATGAACCACAAATTGGACAGAATTTGTATTTCTTTGTAAAACTTTTCCCGCAAGTAGGGCAATAAGCAACAGAATATTCATCTATTTTAACTGCTTCTTTTGGAGCTGAAGATTTATCGGAAGTGAAAGTACTAGGAGTAGAACCTATATTCTTAGAAATATTCACTCCTTGAACAGCTTGCATTTCCTTAATCCTTCTTCGCTTAAATATGAATGAAAAACATTGACCAAGAATGATAAGAAAGCCAATGATGGCAAAGAAAAGAAAATCAACCCAGCTCAATTTTTCAGATATTGGAACAAAAACTGCAAAAACGATTCCTCCTATAATGATTGGGAGAACTATAAGGATAAATTTGATAATTTCAAATCTATACGCTTTTTGGAAGGGAGGAGGATTGGACACAGATTTATAAAACTAAGTTCACTTATTTATTTTGTGTTGATCTGTCTTGTAGAATTAAATCATCAACATGTTTGGAATAATCAATAAAATTAGTAAAATATTTTCTTCTCTTAGAAAATTTTACTATTTGTCGTATAGTTAAAATTAAACCTATAAAAACAAAGAATATGAAATCAGGCCAGTTGTTAAGTTCATATTCAAAAATAAGATAGATATAGAGAAGTACTCCAGAAGTGAAAATAATCAGCACTAGAAAGAGTTTTACACAATTTAAAATATAACTCCGTCTAGGAAGGGAACCTACGCTCACGAAAATAACAAGGTTGAGACATTTATAATGGTATGCAGTTAAACTCAAAAGAAAAAATAAAAAACAGTTAAGAAATAATGAAAAAGAGAATATTTCTCACTCTTCATAAGGCTCGAAATCGTCCTTAGTTGCTCCGCATTCGGGGCATACCCAATCTTCGGGAACATCTTCCCATTTAGTTCCAGGCTCAACACCTTCTTCTGGGTCTCCGTTTTTCGGATCATATATATAACCGCACAAAGTGCATATCCATTTTCCACTCATTTTTTATTCCTCAATGGTTTCTAGCTATTGTTTTTTTGATACATATTTATGTTTTACTTATTTACCTAAAATTTTGGTGTTCTTACGCCGTTCCGTTGGTTAGTATTTCTTGAAGCTGTTTAACTGTCAAAGAATCGAAATTCCAGCTTATCTCATTATTTTCCATGAATATTTCATAGAGGTTTCTTATACAGACTAGATGGTTCTCTCCATCCTTTATTACTAGTGAATAACTTGTCCAAAAACCACATGCATGACAAAAGAATTCAGGGTTCCGATTAATATCTTTCTTAATATTCAGCAGAAAATTGCTTAAAGATTTAACATCCCCTACATTATATCGTTCTGCTTCGTTTGATTTCTTATTACCTGTTTTGGGATCAATATAATGTTCATATTCTATTATCCATAAATCCCACATAATTAATCTCTCCTTTGATTCTGATAGCGGTTGATGTTAAACCAATTACAGTTGTAGTTTCTTACTTTACCTATTATCTTTAAATTGCTATTTAAATTGAGAGAAAAAAATGCTTTTACATATGTGCAAGAAAATTGATTCCACCAATTTTCTGTATCTGGTAATATTTCTTCTTTTTACTGTTCAGTTTCATCCTTTTTTTGTTTAGCTATTTTTTCAGTTTTGAGTTCATCAATTTTGTCTTTAAACTCTGTTTCTACCGCTTCAACTGCTTTTTCTAATTCTTCCATCATACTATCTTGTTCTGGTTTTTCTGATGATTCTTTTTCTTTAGGAATATCTTCTTTATTATCAGATACATCAATTACTTGTTCTTCTGCTTCTTTTAATTCACCAATTATATCTGTTGGTGATTTTGGAACTTTTTCAGATTTTTCCTCTTCTTTCTTTTGAATTGGCTTTTTAGCTTCTTTCTTTTGAATTGGCTTTTTAGCTTCTTTCTTTTGAATTGGCTTTTTAGCTTCTTTCTTTTGAGTTGGTTTTTCAACTTCTTCAGTTTGAGTTGGTTTTTCAACTTCTTCAGTTTGAGTTGGTTTTTCAACTTCTTCAGT
>BPTM01000259.1 GCA_023705945.1 Candidatus Heimdallarchaeota archaeon | reverse complement strand
TTGAGTTGGCTTCTTTTCAAGTTCTGGCTTCTTTTCCACGATTGTAATCTTTTTCTTCGTCTCTTTTTGTTCACTCTTAGTTCTTATTTTCTCAAGGAAGTATATGTTTGTGATGGAATCTAGTTTTTTATTCTGTACCGTATCAGAAGATAATGGTTCTAAACTTGGTAGAATTTTCTTAATTTCTTCAGCGTATCGTTCAAATTTAATTTTTAGATTGTAAGTTATTCGATCCGTGATTATTATTAGTAAGTAGGGATCTAAGTGTTTGATTAACAATTCTTTGTCTTCTTCTTTTAATTCTTCAAATACGATATCCTCGTCAAACACCTGAGAAGAAAACATATTTACAGCAGCGACCAAAGATGGTACAATTGATGCAGAATTATCTTGTTCATATTTAGTAGCATATCGATATTGTATTACCCCTGTATCTTTCTCCACTAAAGCTACACATTGTAATTTAGAGTCAACTTTCTTGGGAGATTTAATAAACTTAAACCCTTCATACTTCTGTAGAATTTCTGTAATCTTATCGGATTCAAAGATACCTTTTTCCATTAAAGTTTTGATGTCTTCCTCCTCATCAGATTTATCACTTTCAATTTTACGAAGCAGTTCTTTTATTTCTTGCTGAAGAGACCGATACCTGAATCGTTCTGCAATTTCTGAAGCTATTAGGATGTCCTCAACAGCTTTAGATCTCTTACCAACTTGAGCAAGAAGTCTTCCTTTCAAGATGTGCAAATCACACATTAATCTGGGTATAAATTGTTCTTCTGACAAGAATGTTAGATTGTTAATAAAATTTAAAACTGCGGAGTAATATGACAATTCTTTGGTTTCGTTAAACTTTCTTAGATATAGCTTAGCTAGCTGAAATTGAGCTTTGATCATAAATTCGATATTGTGTAAGTCTTCAGCCGCTTTATTTGCTAACTCAAAGGATTTTAATGCTTCATCTAATTTTCCATTCGCATAATCTAACCTTCCTTGAAAATATAGAATATTTGGTTTCTTTCTTAACTCTCCAGTTTCTTCAAATATCTTTCTACCAATATCTAGGTATTCTTGTGCATCTTTGTAGTTCTGTTTTTTGATACAAATCCAAGCAGACAGTAGGTAAGGTTCAATCAGATTAAATTTATGAAAAGTTTCCAGATTGATAGCTTCTTCGAGCATTTTTCCAGCATCTTCAAAATTATTTAACAATATGTGTAGTTCGGCAATATTAACTGCACTTATAGCTTGAGCATGAGGATTGTTAGATATTAGAACATAGATTTGTTGTAATAGTTTCACAGTTTTTTTGTAATTTCCTTTTGCTAATTCAAGATTTGCAGAGTTATTAAGTAGACTTGCCCTATCTGCATCCAAACCGGTATCTTCAGTTGGAAGAATTGCTGCTGCTAACATCCTTTGGGCTTTTCGGAATTCTCCATAATTAATAAGAACTGTTGTAATCAAGTTCAATGCAACTGATTGGAAATAAGAATCATTCTGTTCAACTGCAAAGCTCAAGATTTTTTTTGCAACTTCATCTACTTTGCTAAAATTGTGTACACGTAGGTAAGTTTGACAAGCTAGAGTTAAAATCAAAGAAGTAAATAACTTCCCTTCTAGTTCATCAGGATAATCAGCAATTAATTTTTCTAATTCCTCAATTGTAATTATAGCCATTGAATAATTCTGTTCTCCATAGAGGAGTAAAAATTCCATACTTGTAATAATAAATGCATTTCGTGGACTATCCAAAGCGTTTGTGTATTTTTGTTGAAA
>BPTM01000258.1 GCA_023705945.1 Candidatus Heimdallarchaeota archaeon | reverse complement strand
CAAATTCCTAGAATTGTACTAGGTGTAATCTCCATATGAGTATTATCTGGAACAAGTGAGTTTTCATCAATTGCAATGAATAAATTCTCTTCTTCTTCAGCATCTACATACTCAATAACTTGATTTCGAAGGAGATCTGACCAAGACCATTTATTGCTGGCGATCCAATTGTTCATCTCTTTTGTAAGTTTTGAGTTGCCATTTTCAACAATTATCAAAGGACGACGAACTCTTCCTGCATCACAATTGATCATAATTTCCTTTGTATCATCATAGTATGCGACGTTGACTTCATGGTGCATGTCCCCTTGTCTTCGTTTTTCAATAAGTTTTTGTCTGAATTCTTCTCCTTTTTCAACAGCGCCTAGAAAACTACCATTCAAGAAAACCTTGTAGTAGTTTGGATTAGCAACAAGTTTTGCTAACGGAGAAGTTGGTTCTGCTAAATCCTGAGGTTTAATTATGTTTAATCCTAAGTCATCAATGAGTTTTTTCTCAATGTCTTTATCTTGTAATCCTACACTGATATATGCTTGAAGAGCTAGATTTTTCACTAAACCACAATTTGGCCCTTCTGGTGTTTCATTTGGGCATATCTTCCCGAAATGAGTTGGGTGAAGATCTCGAGCTTCAAAGTGAGGTTGACTTCTACTCAATGGACTTACTACTCTTCGCAAATGGCTTAAAGCCGACATGTAATTTGTTCTATCAAGTAATTGGCTGACTCCTGATTTTCCACCAGTCCAATTACCGGTTGCTAGTGCATGCCTTAACCTTTCAGTGATTAAATCAGCTCGAACAGCTGTTTTCAAATTAGGTTTTCGACCTCTAACAGTTACTCTCTCTAATTGGTATTTTATATCACGACATAATGCATGAAAAGCTACTCTATATAACATGAGTAGTAAGTCTCCAGCTAGCTTTAGTCGCTTATTTGCATAATGATCCTTGTCGTCTTTTTCTCTAATGTCTGCTTCTAGTTCAAGTAATCTTTGAGCCATACGAGCAAGAAAGAATGCCTTCTTTAATCTAGATTCTTCGTCACTTCCAAGATGGGGGAGAAGGTATTTATCTAATACTTGCATAGCTCGATTAATACGATATTCTTTTGTTTGCCCTACAGCTACTCTCTTTCCGATATAATCAAGAGATTCTTCTTTAGTATCTATCTCAGAAGATTCTCTCATTAAGATTGACATAACTCGGGCTCGAAGGTCAGGTGTAGGACTTATTGCCATAGCAATCATGTCATCTCTTTCTATTCCAAGAGCTCGCATTAGAAGGATGAGAGATATTTTTCTGGGCATACTTGGAAAACTTACTCTTAATTGACCATCATTGGTGTGCTCGACGGTAACGGGAGCTCGAAAGCCATGTATAACGCTAAACACTTTAGCTTCACTTGTCACATTCCCCTTACTCTTGAGTTTATCCATAAGAATGCGATTTGGTGCTAAATCTTCTTGGGTTACAATAACACGTTCACTGCCATTTACCAAAAAGTAACCACCGGGGTCTTTAGGATCTTCTCCTAGTTTAATTAGAGATTCTGGAGAACGATTATATAGTTGACACTTGTTGGATTTCAACATAATTGGTAGATAACCGATAAAAACACTAATTGGTTCCAAAGGAACTTCTACACCATCGTCAGATCCTTTCCGAATCGGTGTCATATGCAGATTTAACCTTGAAGCATAAGTTAGGTTACGAATTCTTGCTTCCATTGGATAAACAGAACTCTGTGAACCATCAGCTTCACGAATGGTTGGCTCTTCAACCTCAACTTTATCTAACCTCACATAAAACTCAGAATCTTCGGGTTCGATAGTTTTAATTTCTTGAATAACTGATTGTAATCTCTTCTCTAGAAATTCATTGAAAGAATCAAGGTGCTGACGAACTAATCCTAGTTCATCAAACATTGCGTTAACTAAAACCCAACGACTATTGGTATTTGAATTACTCTTCTTTTTGGCCATTTAAACACCCATGGACAACTAAAAATTGCGATATCCTTGCATTTACGGGCATTTTTGATAGATTAAAAAGATTATGAATCAAGACCACAAAAGAGGGTCATAATCTCACTTGTCAGCGTAAAAAATCAGGGACCAAGGATAGCGTACAGCTATCTCACTTACTACTCGCTTCACTTTCTCTTGTTCAGATGTATTTTCATAGAATAATAGAAACACCTCTCCTCCTCTACTACGTTTCATTTTTTGATAGACTGTTTTTGGAGAATTCACTAAATCGTATACTATAATTAAATCTGTTTGAGGAATGTCTATATCTCTTTCTCCAATGGGTGATAGAATGAGTGCTGAGCGTTCTTTAGTGCTCTTAAATTTCTCAATTATCTCACTCTTATTCCTTGATTTACCTGTAACCTCAAAAGTTGTAATTTCTTCTCTCTTAAGAAGCTGAGAAAGAGAATCAACTGTAGATAAGAACGAACAAAGAATAGTTACTTTTGAACGATTTTTCACTATCTCTAATACTTCTAATTCTTTTCCACTTATCTTTGGTACATTAGAGAGAATACTCTTATCGAAGCCATGGCGCATCAAATAATTTGGATATGTACTTGCTGGCATTGAGTATACATATTTTCTTAACAGTAAGAGTCGATTAAGTTTTTCCACCAAATTAGTTTCAATTGATATTAGTGAAATATTCTGAAAGAAATTTTGTTTTAATCGCGGTAACTCAGTTGGAGATGTTTCACTTACAATTTGCAGTATTTCTTCTCGTAAATCTTTAATCTGTTCCGTAATCATTTGTATTATCTGGGCAGTTTTTTCATCTTTAACTGGATGAATATGAACCTCTGTTTCTTTGATATATTCCTTAAGGTCTGTCCCTATAAAATCTTCAATTGTTATAATGGAACTTTCAGGAATAAATTCCACTAGAGTGTTTAACTCGTTTCTTAATTTAAGCTGATCTTCATCTAATACAAAATGATTATCTCTAAGAGTGCCACTCATACCTACAAATCTTGTATTATTCAGTTGTACCAGTATTTTATTCCATGGAACACATAAAACTCTCTTTAGAGAAACGCGTCGGATTATTTGGTCCACTTCATTAATAATGGCGATATCGATGTTTTCAGCTAATTCTGGAAATTTCTTTAGTGTATTAGAAAAAACAATTGGAAGAGATAAGATTACACGGTTGTTTTCGATTATATATTTTCGATAACTAGCATTTAAACCACTCTTAACAACCCCCAAATCTTTTATCCCACCATATTCTTTTTCCAGATAGTGGGCTGTTTCTTCAAGCGAAGTGTGTGTTTGCAGAAAAACCACAACTTTTTTGTCCTTGAACGCTTCCGTTACTAACCTATACATTAGAACACGCTTACCCATCCCACAATCTAATTCTAGAATAACACTTTTTCTAGAATCTACTGATTCTTTAATTCGTTGAATAATAAAATTCTGGTATTCACGAGATTCGATGGGCAAGACCAATCACTTTGATATATGGATATTCGTATATAAAGAGATAAATTGACGCACGTTATGAAACTTGGTCAAACTTGCCAGAGGCGGTCTAACCGTCGTTT
>BPTM01000257.1 GCA_023705945.1 Candidatus Heimdallarchaeota archaeon | reverse complement strand
TGAAAATACTTCGTAAACGTTGTTCTGATTCTCCATAGAACTTTGACATGATTTCTGGACCATTAATGACAATGAAGTGAGCCTCTGATTCATTTGCGACAGCTCGAGCTACTAAGGTTTTTCCACAGCCAGGAGGTCCATGAAGTAGAACACCTTTTGGAGGATCAATACCTAGTTTTTCGAAAAGCTGTGGGAATTTAAGTGGAAGTTCTACCATTTCTCGTATCTTCAGAATTTCTTGGTGTAATCCCCCAATATCCTCATAAGAAATGCTGGGGGCAGTTTTTTCTCCTTCAAGTAATGGCTTTTCAGCTACTTTGAGCTGTGTGCTTTCAGTAACAACTACAATCCCAGAAGGGACAGTAGTAACAACATTAAAAGGAATCGCTCTACCAAGAATTGGTATTAAAACTGTATCTTTTCTTGAAAGTGGTTGACCAAGGAGTTTTCTTTTCACAAAATTTTCGAAACTAAAATCAATATTTACTGACATTTGTTCTGGAGCTAAAGTAACTTGTCTAGCAACACTTACCTTTGCTTTTTTGACAACAACTTTGTCTCCTAAAGAAACCCCTGCATTCCTCCTAATTACGCCATCACAGCGGATTATTTCTTTTTTCAAGTCTTCTGGATAGGAAGGCCATGCTACTGCAGTGGTAGAACGTTTACCAGTAATTTCAACAATGTCACCAGTCGAAACACCTATTTTTGACATTGCCATACTATCTAAACGTACTTTACCTCTTCCAACATCTCGTTGCTTTGCTTCAGCAACTCTTAATGTAATTTCTTTATCGGCCATTTTAACTCCTCAGACAATTTTGACCATTTTTTTCGCTTGTTTTTTCTAAAACTTTGGACTTTATAATGGTTTGTTTTATTCCCTATTTTACATAAATAGTTTGGAGATTTGGGTATTTAATACCTATGAAATGATTTTGCCACAATTCAAAACAGAAGAGATTATTACTATTCTTAATCTTCTCCAACAGCTAAGAAGCCCATGTCTTTTGTCATCTTGTGTATTCTTCTACGCTTTTTTGAAATCCAGCTAACGTGAATCAGACCCTGATTTTCAAGAGTCATCAGTGCCTTATTTAGCTCAGAGTCACTGAAATCACCATACATATCTCTGAGGGGATTTTCCAAATCACCTTCTAAAAGCACTCCACCCCTTTTATCTAATATTGTCAATATACAAGATTTCAAAGGAGTAACTTTCCACATTTTGTCAGAACTCATAAGGGACAGAGAAGAGTTGAACTTTAAATGAGTTTTGATAGAGAGAGGCTTTACTCTCGTTTTATTAATTAGATGATTTTATTAATCAACGTAAGATGTTTTTGGTTTAAAGATATATTAAAAGCAAAGTTTTTAATACGTATTTTTTTTGATGTCATCAGTTATCATGAACACTCGAAGTAGGATATACCTGATATTCTTTTTGTCTATTGGATTAATTTTCTTATTAATCGCTATCGTACAAAACCAGATAGATCACTATACAGCTATTCATACATTTACTGAAGCTAACATTATAGACTTTCTGGATACTTATACTACAGGTTTTCCAAGACCACCACCATTTACATAATTTAATGGAGTTATGACTATGGCAACAAAACAAAAAAAGAATAAAATTTCAGTAGCTCTTCGTCCAATAAGCGAACACAGGATACGAATAATGAGGATTTTGGTCCAAGTTATAAGTTTTGGACTGATAAATGGTGCAATTTTTGGTTTAGGTAGAATGGCAGTGATATTACCCATCGAATATCCTACTGGAGGACCATTTTCAACTGTATGGAATGCATTTGAAGCTCTACAATATGCAATAACGTTTGGAATGTTCCCATATCTTGCAATTTCAATCTTCCTTCTAGTGGGCTCCATTTTTGGAAAAACCACCTGTGGATGGATATGCCCCTTTGGTGCAGTACAAGATATGTTTAGCTATATCCCGATTAAGAAGAAAAAGGTTTCAAGACCTACAAACAAAAGCTTAGGTAAAGTAGGATTAGTATTAGTTGTCTTCATAGTGTTAATGTCAATTATTATTGGTGCTTCATGGGCTAATTCAGATCCACATACAAAAACGGCATGGGGAGCAGGAAAAGATATGCCATTCAGTACTATAGACCCAGTTTCAACTATTTTCGCAACTCTCTATTATTATCTTAAATGGGGAATTCAAGGTGAATCTATTGGCGCAGAGATAGGTCAATGGGAGTTCTTATTCTTCTTGCGATTAGCTATACTACTATTTGTTTTAGTTCTGATAACTTTATATCCAAGAGCCTACTGCAGATGGTTCTGTCCAACAGGAGTTATACTAGGGTTCTTTAGTAAATTCAGCATTCTTGGATTGAAAATAAACAAAAACAGATGCACTAGTGGTTGTAATGCTTGCGAGAAAGCATGCCCAGTACAAGTACCAATACTGTCATACGATAAAAATATAACAGATAAGTCTTGTACAAATTGTGGAGAATGTGTAGATGCTTGTAAGGAAGGAGCGCTTAAATTAACTCTAAGGTTTTAATTCAACCTCTTTACATTCTTCTTTTTATTTTATTTACTTTCAAAAATAAATAATTTTCTTGCAATAACATTATGTTTTCTACCTATTTCTATAGGGAATTTTATATTGAAAAATTTGCTTTCTTCTAAAGATGTCAAACCAGTTTTCTCGCATATTGATTTGACGTTAGGGTAGACAGACCTTTTTAGAGGATAGTTATATTCAGGCATAATAAAAACTATTCTAGCTCCAGTTTTAAGTAATCTCTTACATTCAGCTAATACTCGAGTATAGAGACGTTCTAAACTTTTCATTATCATCTGTGCTTCTTCAATGTGAGGTAAATGTTTGAAAAAAGGACCTAAAAAAGGCTCAGTAACAACTCCATCAACTTTTTTCTGGATAGCATCTGTTAATTTCCGAGAATCATGGATTTGAACTCTCCACTTAGCTTTCATTTTCTCACGACTAGGATACTTTTCAGAGAAATGATGAAGGTTAGTTTTTGAAGAACGGATGCACTTTTGATCTTTGTCAATACCTATAACTTTCAATCCTTGCTTTAAAGCCTCAATAAGTATAGTTCCGGTACCGCAGAAAGGATCTAACATCATACCATCATATGGGATATTAGCCATTGTTACTAATGTACGAGATAACTTGATTGATGTTCCATGGGTGAAGAAACGCACGGGTCGCTCCTCATCTTGTTTAATATCCTTAAACGGATTGGTTACCCACCTAGTAGGACCGAAATAGATTTTCGATTTTATGACAAACAAATTAAGTTCAATACCTCTTGATGGAAGATTTTCTTTATTGTAATCAAATGGGGTAAGCTCATAAGATTCTTTTTTCGTAGGAAGAACTTTTACAGGGAAGCGCTTATCTTGAGAGATATTACGTATGATTTTTCTTAGTTCTTTACTTAGTTCTGACTTTTGAGTTTCGTCATTAGTTCGAATGTTTAATGACAATTTCAATTGTTTTTGTCGCTTAGGTAGATATTTTATGAATATTCCATCAATAATTTTTACTAAATTATCATTCAATTTCTTTTTCTCAGATACTCCAACTTTGAACTCAAGATTACCGAACTTGATTATGCTACCAGTTTGTTCTAACTTTTTTACAAGTTTCTTCTGAGCATTTTTCCCTAAATTTAAAAGAAGATAATCCTTCCAATCTTGATATTTGACTTGTTCAATTCTTAAGGAGTATAAAATTTGAGAAAGCTCTGCTTTTGATAAATTTCTATTTGAGCCTAGTTTAATAAAAGAATTGAATGAAACAGACATTAAGAAACCTTAACTAAAGAAAGCATCTAAACTTTTCTGCTTAAGAGCAGAATCTTGTCCTTTTCTAGCTTTGTTCAGAGTGCTTACTACACGATCCTTATTGAAACCACGTTCCTCACATAGAAATTCAGTAACACCCTCTACATCAATTGGTTTGAAATCAAGTGTATACTCATCGTTAATTTCAGGGCTTAAGAAAACATCACGGATAGCATCAATATCTACATCGAGTACAACTGCTTCTTCATTGGAAATAACATCCTCCAATGTTCCGTGTTTATTAATTAATTTGTAAGCAGTTTTTGGTCCGATTCCTTTCACACCATCTGGATTGAAATCAGTACCTATTAATATGGACATGTCGACTAGCTGTTCTTTGGTCAACCCCAAAGCTTGAAGCAATTCATGTTGGTGAAAAACCTCTACATTTACTGTAATATATCGATTTGATCTTGGTAATTTCCTTCTTCCTGAGAGCGTTAGATTTCTTACAAGTGTGGAAGATCCAAATAGTAAACTATCAAAATCTTGAGAAGCTACTGCCCAAACTTTCTTTTTCTGAACTAAATATGCAGCTTGAGCCTCTCCTTCTGTTGGAGCTTCTATAACAGGAATACCCATAAGTCTCAACAGTTTCTTACTATCGTCAATCATTGATGAAGTAACAACGCTAGTTCGTTGTGCTACAGTCCTAGCCCTCTCCATATCTCCTCGTTCCAAAGCCTCCTCCAATTCTTCTCTTGCTTTGCGCTTAACTTCAGCTCTTCTCTTTATTTCTTCTCTCTTTAGCTTGGAAGGTTTACCATCGAATACATAAGAAAGTTGAATTCCCTTTTCTAAGAGCCGAGCATTTCTATAGAGAAGTCCTGATAAATGACTTGTTACAAAACCTTCTGAATCAGAAAGAAGGCTACCATCATATCCTCTAATCGAAGCTAAGAACTGATAAATGATATTTAATGCATCAACAGCTAGTTTCTTTTGTCTTAATTGATCTAGCTCAATTGGAGTTCCTTTGAACAAATCACTTATTTTCTTTACACCCATCTGTTAAACAACCTAGCAATGATAATTATATTTTAAGATTTAAAAACTTGTTTTCGATAAATGAAATCAGCCATATTTTCCTGTGAGGGGGACGAAAGCAACTCCTCCGAGATTCTTTTCAGAGAAACTACCATCTTTTTCCTTTGTCATCAGAATAAGCTCTTGATAGAAACTTCTACCAACTGGTAACACCATTTTTCCACCAATGGCAACTTGCTCAAGAAGGGGAGGAGGAATCCTTTTACTTGCAGCTGCAATAGAAACAACTTCATAAGGAGCATATTCAGGAAGACCAGTGCCCCCATCACCTCCAATGATAGTAACTCTATCTGAATATCCTGTTCTTGCGATATTTTCTTTTGCAAATTCAACAAGTTTAGGTACAATCTCGATAGCATAAACATGTCCTGGATTATCACAATCCTCTGGAGCAACCATTTCAGCGAACATAGCAGCATTATACCCACTCCCAGCACCTATTTCAAGTACTTTGTCTCCAATTTGCGGATTGGTGCAGCTAGGTGATATATAAATCATAACCATATGAATAGCACTAATAGTTTGTCCCGCTAGAATAGGGAGAGGAGTATCAACGTAAGCACTCTCTCTATGCTTTTGAAGAACAAATTCTTCGCGGGGAACATTTAGAAATGCTTGTTTCATCCTCTCGGTTAACCCAACTTTGTGATATCTCAATCTTGAAAGAACCTTAATCTTTTCTAGTGAAGCTTCATCGTCTGGCATTGTTACCAACACAAAATTGTTCTAAGTATGTACAATATGAAGACAGCTTTAATTAAATCTTATTGAAAATACGGTTGTAAAATTTACTGGATGACATGTCTACAATCACAATTGTAAAAAGTGACAATGTTTTCTAGATATTGCAGAAACTATCATAAGTTTTTAAAAATACGATGTCCTAAATATATAACAGCCTTAATAAGTTATAAAAAGAAGATACCAAAAAGATATTTGCATTAAAGGAGATTATTGAATGATATCACAAAAACAATTTGAAGAGACACTAAAATCTCTCGAATCACATCCCGGAGTTAGAGGGGTGATTATTACTAGTAATGATGGTTTACCAATATCAAGCACACAGAACCTTAGTATGGAAATGAGAGAAAATGTTTCTGCTCTTGTTGCTTCGCTTGTAGGTCGTGCCAAAGCAGTAGTAACAGAACTAGAAGAAGGTCACTTAAACTTCTTCACACTAGATACAAGTCATGGAGAAATTTTAGTTGCACCTGAAAATGATTATGTATTGATAGTATTACGAGAAAAAAGGAAATAAAGAAGAAAATAACACAGATGCAATACTGGTACACAACACACGCGACGGGGACAAAGCAAGATGAGAAAAGACGCTTCAGGAAAAATGCATTTTAAACTGGTTTTTGTTGGACCAAGCCTTTCCGGAAAGACTACGTTACTTAGACGACTACATACTGATGTGACTGGAATTAAGAAGGGGGGGTTAAATAGCATCGAAGATCCTTCAGGAAGGACAATATACTTTGATTTTAGTCCCTTTATGGCAACATCTTCTGTCATTCTAGACATATACACTGTTGCTGGGCAAAGAAGACACAGACATCAAAGGTCTCTAGTTTTGAAAGGTGTAGATGGATTGTTATTTGTTGCAGATTCATCAAGAGCTATGTTAGCTGATAATATAGAATCTGCAGAAGAATTGAAAAAGGAGATGGGAGACAAGATTGGAGGAGAAATTCCAATCGTTATTGCATTAAATAAGAGAGATGCTCCTGATGCAATGGACAAAAGGGAATTGGTAGATGCTTTAGATTTAGGCATAAATATTCCAATATATGAAACAATTGCAGTTGAGGGTATTGGAGTAAAAAGATGTTTCCAATCTTTAGCTAGAGAAGTACTTTTATTAAAAGTATATGCAGTATAAAGTGAAGAATCAAAGCAATTTTTTTGAAGGAAAAACAGAAACTGTTAACTTGAAGCTTCTCTTAGTTTTCTTACATTAAATTCATTACAATTTCACTTCGCAAAAATCTTCAGAAACTTAACGTTAATTAAAAGGCATGATTGCATAGTTATAATGCATAAAACGGCTCATTACAAATATTTAGAAAGATGGAAGCTATTCTGCAAAAACTTGCTTGAGGAGCTTATTTTCTTCCTGGTGTAAGAAGGATATGGTCTATATCACTTGTTTCGTTTTGATCAATAATCAATCGGATAGTAGCAGCAACATCTGCAGAAGAGAGCATCTTAGATCTATCAACATCCTTTCCATCAAACCATGGAGTATCTACAGAACCAGGATTAATTGTCGCTGCTTTAACACCAGTTCCTTTTAATTCTTCTCGAAGACACCATACCATAGCTT
This sequence comes from Candidatus Heimdallarchaeota archaeon, assembly GCA_023705945.1. Classification (GTDB taxonomy): domain Archaea; phylum Asgardarchaeota; class Heimdallarchaeia; order Heimdallarchaeales; family Heimdallarchaeaceae; genus UBA460. The sequence continues at coordinate 4,295 of BPTM01000257.1, read as the reverse complement.
GAACAGCATGTTTAGTAGCAGCATAAAGAGAACAACGAGCTGATGTTTTCAACCCTAAGTTTGATGACGTAACTATGATCTGTCCGCTATTCTGCTCTTTCATCAGAGGTAAAACCATGTTAATCCACATAAAAACTCCCCTAACATTAGTGTCAAATTGTTCATCATATTGTTCAAGAGTTAGATCTTCAAGATTACCAAAATGTCCAACGCCAGCATTAGCAAATAAAACGTCCACACCTCCGAGTTTTTGCTTGATTTCGTCAAACATTAATCTAGCACTTGTCTCATCAGAGATATCCCCAACACCATAGTAAGCATCACAACCTAAGGAATGAAGTTCAGCAACTATCTTCTGAAGCCTAACTTCATTTCGTCCAGTCAAGTAGAAACGATGACCGCTTTTAGCCATTTCAAAAGCAGTAGCCTCACCGATACCACTTGAACCTCCAGTAATCACAATTCGGAAGGAATCCATGTCATTATTCATGTTATCAAGAAAAATATATTGTTAATATGTTTTGCCCAGTAATTTAAGAAACTTCTTCAATAATCCATGAAGAAGAAAGAAAAGAGCTATCAGAAATCATTCAAGTATATATCCAATTAAATAAAAAAAAGAGAAGGTGCCTACAATTTTATTTATTTAGTTTATTTTGCAGGTTCAATTTTTCTAGCAAACCAGAGAAGTACTGTGGTTACTATTCCACCTAAGAGACCAGTATAGAATGTTGTTCCAAAGTCCCAATCAGTTGCATCACTCACCATAATAGTGAAAATAATCGCAATAATGATGGTTAGACCCACAACGGCTATAGCTGCAAATATGGCAGAAAGTTCTAGAGTATTCTCAAAATCTTTGGGAGTTTAAAGAATGGATAAAGTTTGTACAATGAAACAAAAGCTACAAAGAGATAAACAAGTCCAAGTAGGACAAGAATAACTTTACCAAACCAAGGAACGAATTCTCCATAGAGAGCAAAATCATAGCCCCAAGAATAAGAACCTTACCACCAAGCAAATTCAGCAAAGAAGAAAAGTATACCACCAACAAGACTGATTAAAAATGCTCCTAGATAGAGAGCAGGTTTAGTATTAGCAGAAGTTTTTTCTGTAGAATCCATGAAAGAAGTCACTCAAACCTATTTAAAAAAGGTACTTAAGGACAAAAAGAAATGGAGTGTCAACGAAAGTTTTATTAAAAAAACAAAAGAAAACGATGAAAATTTACACGGTATATATATCAAATTGAAGATGAGTATTATAAGAGCATGTGTGCCATCAAAAATCATATTAGTTATTTTACAATTTTCATAGTGCTTACATCTTATCTACTGTGTTCTGTTAGTTTGACACCCTCAGTATTGGATACATCTGCTAATACAAAAACACCTATTATTAACGATGAAATTATTTACATTTACAATATATCAGATACTAGGCAAGAGTTCATACTAACAAACAAAAATCTAGAACTGGGAAGGTTCAACAATTTATCACTAGTATTTGAAATTTCAGGCGAAAAAACTGACGTAAATGGAATTGAAGTATCATTCACAATCAATTCAACGAAGATTGATTTCATTCTTACGAAATACTATCAAAATAGCGGAGTACAAGTCCTATCTCAAGCTTTTGAATATCCAAATGAGTTTACTGGATTAATGAACCTAACCATTACGTGCAAGGCCAAAGTGTTTTCAGAAGGTACTGGTACACTACGAATAATAAATTCAACATTAATCGAGAAATTAGCAATACCTGAGATCCAAAGCAATAAGAAAATAATACCCGCATATCCCAATTGGTTGATCTTTGAAAGTTATGCTTTAGGTGAAAAAAATAGAACTGTAAAAACTGCGTTTCTAAATTCGAAGGAAAACCAGAGTCTTAATCTTTCTGTTTTTTTTGTGTTCAATGATATCCAAGCAATCTCAAAAAAGCTAATTTTCGAAATAAACAGCGAAATAGTGGATATTAGGGAGTTTGAGGTTGGAGCAAATTTGTTAATTTTTCACAATATCAAAATAGAACAAGGATTTAACCTTATACAGTGTTACTTTAGTTTTCAATACTGTAATAGTTTAATTGAAATTAAAGATATAAGTTTCATAGGAAATTCATACTCGTTGTTGGATTTTCTTCCCCCTAATTCATACGATTGGATTTATTGGAGGGGGGATGGATTAAATCATTCAATTGATTTATCGACACTAAAACCGCTAAGTGATAATAGAAATCAGAAAATATGGTTTTATTTAGATTTTGGCTGTTTGGGAACAATAATCTCGTCTTCAATTCATTATGAGATTCATGATGGATATAGAAAACTTTGTGAAGGCTACATTTCAGAACAGTCCCAAGAACAATCATCTAGCAATATTATCGAACAAACGTGGACTTCATTTTATGATACCCAATTGAAGATATGGCTTTATGGTCCTGCGGAAGGAGAAGGAGTCTTTTATTTATTGAATACAAGTAGAATTTAGATAGAATCTATTCCTGAAATAACAACAGAGACCTATGAGGATATTCTGATTGAAGAAGAGGAAATTAGGACGTCACTGTTAAGTTATTACGAAATTTGTATATTAGAGCTCTTTTTTTTCAATAATTCTGAGAAAATACAGTATAGTTTTTTCTTAATATTTGATTTCATTAGGAGAGATCATGAAGGCATCAGTTATATTAAGGTTGAAGTTTATAAAGGAAACTTCCTGTTAATTGAAGATACTGTTGATAAGCAAGGAAAAATTAATCTCACCGCCTCATTTTCTGCAAAAAAAGTTAATACTTTTGTGAATATTACATTATTAATATTTGGAGCTGGGAATACAATAATAATTCGAGATATGTATATTCAAATTAAACTTTTTAAGGAAGAACAAAAGACAAATAATGAAGATGATTCAAGCATTAATTTTCTCAGAGATAAATGGATTCTGCAAGGCATTTTATTGTTTTATCAAGTTTCAATGTTATCGTTTTTAGTTCTTCAAGAATTAAGAAGAAGAAGCAAATATATTTATGAACTGGGAGTAAAAGAGTTACTAATAAACATACTTCATTCGATAAAATATAAGAAGAAACAACCTCTCACTCTTACTTTGAAATTCATTAGTTTTATAATCCCGGTTACAACCACTTACTTCTTATTAAAAGAATTCAATTATTTGACTTCTTCATTAAGTCGAATATTATGCTCAATGTTTTGTGGATATATTTTCTTTACTTTAATGGATTTGTTTACATATAGAATAGGTAAAAAAAGCCGAACTTTTTTATTGAAAGGTACAACAATTAAAAAGAAAAAAACTGCACTAAATGTATATGAAAAAATAAGAAACTGGTTGGCAATATCTAAAAAAAGAAGGCAAAGAACAATTTTGATTGTTGGGGTGCTTACACATCTTATATCTTCAAATTTTGTTGTGAATTTTTTATTGAATCACTCCATATTAGGGGATTATTATTATCATGTAGAGTGCATTGATTGTGTTGGTTGGGGTATGAATCTTTCTATAATTGGGATATTTCTTTCGATTTTTCCTTGTTTTTTTATCATTAAACTTGGTTTTAATATGATTTTCTTCGAAGACAATATCATAAAATCTTTGCTACTAGGATTGTTAGCACTATCAATACTGTTTTTTTCGTGGGGTCTATTTCTTTATTTTATCATAATAAACAAATCTTACTTAGACTCACACATTTATTCAGTTCTTTGGACACTAGCAATGCCAGTGGGTTTCGCTTTCTTGTTAGGAATTGTGTATAATTTAGGAAAGAACAAAGCAAAAGAGTTCAATATTACATTCCTTTCTCTACTAAAATGTGGTAAATTTACTGTATATCAAGAAGAAATAACTCAAGCTCTTCAGAATGGTAATTCATCGAGAATGGATTATCAGAAAGTTCAGGATGATGTTCACAGAGAAGTGTTATACCATTCAATTCAGAAGAATCTTGTACTAAATTCATCCATATCGTTTAAGGGTCTTTCAAGAATTGCTAATGTTCCTGAGAGTAAGATTGAAGGATTGCTCACAGATATTCTAGATGAAATTCCGGATATGGGAATCATTGATTTAGCGAATAAAAGCTTTACTTTAAAGAAAATTGGATCAGATAACAGTTTCAGCACCAAAGGAGGTTTAGATAAAGGGGAAGTTGTTAATAGCAACAAAAATCATACCAGCATTGATTTAGGACCCATCAGATTCGAAGAAATTGGTATAAAACAAAACCTAGTAGCACTTTTCAAAAATATAGATATAAAATTCAACGATGAG
>BPTM01000256.1 GCA_023705945.1 Candidatus Heimdallarchaeota archaeon | reverse complement strand
GGTTGTTGTTTGACGTTGGATCTCTGTCTGAATTGAGGTCGTTTGCTTAAAAAGACGATTTTGTTAAAATTCTCTTGACTTTTGGGCTGTCAGGGGTAAACTCTTGAGCTGAGTAATATCCCCGATGGTTAGGGATTGACCAGGGGCAATGGAAAAGACAGTATTTGTTATGGAGGGCTAGAATCATGGTTAAGATCAAGCCTATCGACAAAATTGTGAACAGGTGGGTGGCAGGTGTGCGCGGAGCGACGGCAGCGTATCAGTTCGGAGTATCGAATCCCGCAAGGGATTGGGCTGATGCGACAATAGCCGGAGCAAGTGCCTGGTTCCAGGGAATACAGGCTGCGCACGCTGCGGGAAGGTTCGAGGGGGGGGTGCGTAATGCCGGCAGCGTCAAGTGGAAGAACAAGACGCTGACTAAGGGAGTGCAGATGTGGCCGGTGGCAGTTGCCGCGGCAGAGGGTGACTATCGTGTCGGATATGCTCCATTCAGGGAAGCGATTGCTTCCATGACGTTGCCGCCGAGATATGCAACGCGGGATCCGAGGAACCTCGAAAGAGTGGCTGCCATTGACAGGATTATGATGCAAACGGCTGACGCTCGTGCCGGAAGCTCTGGCGCTCCGCAATATTCAGCGTCAGTACCGGCAGCACCGGCAGGTTGGTAGAAAGGAGGTAAAGGTAGATGTTTACGCATAGTGTAGTTGTTCAAAATGAAGAAATGACCGCCGGCGAAAGCCCTACATGGGATTTACCGGTTTCACCACTGTCGCATTTGTTACTCACATTAAAGTTCACACAGACGGCAGAGCCTCTCCAATGTCCCTTTGTAGATATACCAGCGTTGTTAGCTAAAGTGGAGGTACTCTACAAGGGTGCGGGTGTCATTTCCATGAATGGACTTGACCTGTTGGCATGTGGGATATTGGTTTGCGACTTCGAGTCGTGGGGTGTCAATGCGACAGGCACGGTGGAGGCTGAGCGAAGCCTTACGTTCCTGGTACCGTTTGGACGGCAGTTGTACTCGCCGGTCGAATGTTATCCATCGACATCGAGAGGTGAGCTCATTCTGCAGATAACATGGCAGGGTACGTTCACGACTTACATAGATAACGTAAAATTGCAGGTCGAAGCGATTGAACTGCCGGATGCGCACCCGGAGCGATTCCTCAAGATGACAACAAGTCACGTTACGCCCACGGCGGTACAAGACTACGATGTGGAACTGCCCGTCGGAAATCAGATATCCGATATCGTTTTGTGGGGTACGACGATCCCCCTGGCGGCAGCAGACACTGCGACGATAGCAAAGATACAGATTCGAAAGAACAATTCCGAGTTTATGTATTCGAAGATGAATTTTGAATCGATGCACAACATGATGGGACGCCTGCGACCTGCACCAGGCTACTGGGGTTTGCATACGCACGATATACTGACAGCATTGGCCGTGGGAGATCCGACCAGCATCAATGACCCGAAGGACCATATCCTGTCGAATCATTTGCTCGTACCGTTTGACGTTCGGCGCGATGGAGTACACATATTAAAGGCTGACGATACCAAGGACCTGAAAATCAGGATATCCCCGGATGATCAACTGGCGGTTCGAGTGATTCCGTGTGAAGTGGTTGCAGTTGGCGCTCGTTAGACAGTGACATCGAGAGTTGGATGCCCTGTAATGGACGAACTCATGGCCGTGCTACCAATACGGTGCACGTGCTCGATATAGGTGTGCGATTTTACTTAACGAAAGGGGTAGTGACATGGATTGGACGAAGTGGTTGCTCAAATTACTGCCGAATTTAGTGGCATCGATCTCGGAACCATTGCGACAAGAGCTAGTGACATTCGCCAAGAACTTCAGGGAAAAGGCAAAAAAGACACCGAATCCTTGGGACGACTTTGCTGCCGACGTAATCTGCT
>BPTM01000255.1 GCA_023705945.1 Candidatus Heimdallarchaeota archaeon | reverse complement strand
GAAACGGGACCCGGCAGCCAGGCCACTCTTACATGGCCATGCGATCCCGCCCATCGGCTGCCGGGCCCCATCCGTGGCTTGGGGAAGCCACCTTGAGGACATCTCCCGTCTATCTCAGGCCTATCTCACATCCATCTCACCCCCCTCCACAGCGCATACCACCCCCATCCACACACTATCTCACCCCTATAGCACTCTTGTCTTAGCTAACTCTTACACGAAGACTCACACGAAGGACGAGCGCGATCGCTAACGTGTTCGTACACGTTAACGATTACGTTAACGAACCCGATCGGAGGAAGCCTTAAGGGCGGAACTCACCCTTGACCGAACCCTGGCACTCTTTCGACATGCATCAGGGTCCAGATTTGAGTCCGGAAGCTTCATCCCAGCCTTAGACCAGGTCGCTCGGAGAGCCTCTCCCAGATCGATCGCCGGTAGCTCTTTCCAGAACTCCCCGGGATCCCCGAGAACCTCTTGAACCTCCATCCGGCTCTTTCGGCTCAGGGTATGCTTCTGAATCTCAACCATCAGGCCTTTCAGATGCCCCGATCGAGCAGCCAGGTCCCTGATTTCCTGAGCTATCCCGGAGCCCGTCTCGAGCAGACCATGCGCCCGCTGTGAGCAATCCGCCAGGCTGAACACGAACCGCACTTGACTCCCCACCGCCATCGCACACAGATCGCACGCCTCACCCGTGCACGGCTGCATTCGGTTTCCGTGGTAGTGCCCCCGATACCAAATCGGCAGCTCGCAAGTGACAACCGCGATCAGCGGCCGTACGCCGCTGATATGGAACCATCGGAAATCCTCTGTGCCCGCCGACGCCGGCGGCGGATCCCATCCTCCACCGATCATGCTGAGCCCTCCTGCCCTGTGTCACCAGCAACGACTTCCGAGCCTTCACGGACTGCAGGCTCACAAACCAAGTCCCACCCACCTGCCTCCCGCCGAGCCTTCCCTCGGCCAACAGCTGATATACCCGCTGTCGCCGAACACCAAGCATATTCGCCGCGTAGCTCACCGGCACGAAGGCCGTCTCAACCTCTCGAACCCCTGCTTCCGTCATGCTACTTTCCCCTCCATTCGAAGTGTCTCGAGTCAACCTTCTTCCAGTCGACTCCCAGCTTGAACCCCATGGCCCGCGCGATCTCGTATATCCGCTTCTGATGCTCCACGTCGTACTCGTCGAGCATCACATCCATCGCCCGGCCCTGCAGGTGCATCGAGTCCTCCGGCTTGCACCACGTCACCTGCCCCAGCTCCGGCTTCGCATACCCCAACGGGACACCCGCCCTCGCGCACTGCTCGCGCGTTCGGCCTTGCCCCCACAACCGATGCTGATCATCCAGCGTCCGGCGACTCGACAGAACACGCAGCCGCCCGTAACCCACGTAACGCCACGCGAGGAACAAACCCACGAACGGCCAGGTCGCCGGACTCTTCAGCCTCATTGCCGTTTCCAGGTTTCGCCCGACGAGCAGCTCCTCCTTGCAGAGCTTCTTCATCCAGTCCACCGGCGGCCCGCTGCCGTCGACGTCGATCGGCGCTTTCCCCTTCTTCGCCTTCAGCATCGCCGCCGTCTTGCTGAAAACCGGACCCTCCATCTTCGGACTCATCTAAGCACCCTTTCCTTTCTCCCGGCCACGCTTTCCCCGTCTACGATCGTACCTATACCGCCCAACCACACACTCCACCAGCTCCTTCTCCGTCACCACCGTCGACCCCAGCTCCACCGCATCCTTCGGCTTCTCGTCGACCCCGCCGCTTGACAGTCGACCCCTCCGGTACTTCAACTGACTCAGAAAACTCCACACCTTGCACCTCCGAT
>BPTM01000254.1 GCA_023705945.1 Candidatus Heimdallarchaeota archaeon | reverse complement strand
GAATACAGTGAAGAGGAACGATAGGTACATCATTGATTTTCTTGATTTCAATAATTGCATTCTCTATTTCTTCAATAGTTGATGCCCCAGTTGAAAGTAAAATAGGTTTGTTCTTCTCAGCTATATATCTTAAAAAAGGAATATTCGTTATATCAGCTGAAGCTATTTTATACATAGGCATTAGATTGTCTAGGAAGTCTACAGCTTTGTTATCAAAAGGTGTAGACATGAAGACTATTTTTCTTTTTTCAGCTTCTTTGGCTAATTCAACGTATTCATCCTCTCCAAATGAATCATAAAGTTTAAAGAAATCTCTTTGTGTTTGATCTGTATTCCAATACGCAGGTGAATCTTTTGCTGCTAATGTTTCAGCTTTGTATGTCTGGAACTTTATTGCATCTGCTCCTGCTGAAGCAGCTTCTTTCACCATTTCCTTTGCAGTATCCATGTCATTCTCGTAATTAACACCAGCTTCCGCTATAATGAAGGGTTTGTCTTCCTCTTTGATTACAATGTCGCCTATTTTGATTTCTTTCATATTTATCACATCTTCATGAAGTATTTAACAGATTCGAAGGAAATTTCTCTTCAAGCTTATCAAAAATAATTCTTATCACTCTTTTAACTCCATTTAACAGATCATACTTTGCAAGTGACAGATTCATCCTCTTTCTTTGTGCAAAATTGCCTACTAAACCTTCTAATACTTCATGTAGTTTATTTTCAGTATTTTCATCGGATAAACCTAGATATATCACTCCGTCCGCTTGCTGTGCAAAAGTGTGGTGAGTTTCTCTTTCATTTTGAGATATAGAAATGCTTGGCACCCCTAATGAAGCGATCTCGAATACTGTTCTGCCATTAGAGGTTATTACAATATCGGCTTCATGCATATATCTAGATATGAATTTTACATCTTGTAAGAATTCAATTTCAAATCCCTTATCCACCATTTTTTCGATTTTTGATAAAAGTTTTTCTTTATTCTTATATCCAAATCCAGTTATTATTGAAATTTTAATTTTATGTTTATTTAATTTCTCAAAAACATTAAGACATTGATGTGTTAAGTCATTCTGATCAACACCACCAAAAGTAATCAGAATATTCATTACTTCTTCATTAATTTTTTTGAACGGTAAAATAAAGAATTCATCCCTCAAGCATACATATGGATATCCACTGTATACATTATCTAGAGATCTTGAAGCTTCATATTCATAGATAGCATTGAAAACAACATCTGCATATTTAAGACCTGCACCTAGTTCTTCTATTGAAACCATGAAACGATTGAATGAATTAATCTTCTTCACAAATTCATTATCGGTATCAAGAACATCGAGGATGATAATATCGGGTTTTTCTCTCTCAATGATTTCGAAGAAATCCTCATCTTTTTCAATTTCTATTATTGGATAATTATTCTGTGCGATTTTGTGTATTCCTAGCTGTGATTCTTTATTCATTACAAAGGTTAAATCATGAAGCATAAGGTTATTTGCTAGAATCAAAGTGTTATATATATGACCCAACCCAATTTCCTTATTCCCATCAACTCGAATTAATATTTTTTTCTTAGACAAAATCTTCTCAGCTATTGTCCAGTCAAGATAGTTGTCGACATCTGTTCCTTCTATTTCACTTAATTCGAAAACATCAATAGGTTCAGAAATTCTCGAATTTTCTGTAATATTTTCAGCTTTGGAAATCACGAAACTACCTGCTTCAAAATAGACAGGATCCAGCTGTTGTCTGTTCAATCTTGTGGGGTGGTAAGGTTTTAGTTTATCCTCCTTTTTCTCCCAGAATAAATGTCTAACTGGAACTACCGATATCATTGTTGAACTATTATTGTCAATCAAGCTTTCAATAGCTTTATCTAATGAATGTGTGCTCAGTAAAGGGCTGGTGGGTTGAAGTGTAATAATAATATCAAAATTCTCACCTTCTTGCTCTTGATATCTTTTGTAAGCATGATAAATTACTGGATCTAGTGTAGTATTGTCATCCGCATGTTTTGAAGGTCTTGAAACAACTGCATCAGCTCCATACAAATAAGAGTAGTTGCTTATTTCATCATCATCTGTTGTTATAATTGTTTTATCTATATAGCACGACGAAATGGAGGTTCTAATAATGTATGCAATCAAAGGGTTTCCATTCATAAAACGGACATTTTTCCTAGGAATCCCTTTAGAACCACCACGTGCCGGAATTATTGCAAGAATCTTGTTATCTTTATACACAATCTTTCAGAGTTGATGTTATTATTTTAGGTTTTCGTTTTATCTTGAACAGCATACAGTTTTAGCTGGAATTCAAATTAAAATTTTATCAAGCTCTTCTTTGATATTGTTTATTGAATTGTTCTTGAAGAATAATTCTGTATCAAATCGTTTAGCTCTTTCATCTGAAAGTGCACTAACTAGTTCTTCTGGTTTGCTTATTCTTGTAACTATTCCAGTTTGGATGAGATTCTCCATATAATCTATCCCAGTTATATCAACAAGGAATGTTTTCAAATTAAAGCTTAATCCCTCAAAAATAGCTGTAGAATAAACACCAACTAGAACTTCTGATTCAGCAAATATCTGATAAAGATTCACTCCTTGATGATCAACAATATCTATATTACTCTGCACCAACCAAGGAAAGTCTTCTTTCCAAGATGAAACCTCAAATGGATGAAGCTTGTAAATTATTCTATAACCTAAATTTTTGATTTGGCTAAGCTCGACTGCAAATTTTGAAAGTTTTGATCCAATTGTTTTTTGAGAGATAAATAGAATTTGTTTCTTTTTCTTCATATTATGATATCGTTGTTTTCGTATCTCTAACTCAGGAAATCCAACATTAACTATTTTTTCCTTTGGTATGGGGTAGTTTACAGATTCTCTCCAATATTTTCCAAATGTGAAAAGAAAATCAGGGAAGTTGTTCTTTTTAGCTGAATCTTTTTCATAAGAATACCCTACATGATATTTTGTTATAACACCATGTTGAAGTTCAATTACAGGAACTTTATTTGTCTTACAGACTTCAATGAAATCTTCTTTCCCATAACTACAAATTACGATTACAGCTCTTGGTTTAATCTTTGTGATGAGTTTTTGATAGTAAGGCAAGACCCTTTTTCTTCTAGTTAATTTATGATAAACAAGGTATACCAAATCAAGGGAATATCCAAAACGTGTTTTCATTTCTATAGTGATTTTTTTGAGATAACTTATTTCTTCTTTACTCAAATTTACTTTAGAACGTTTAAAATATTTCTTTAAATCAACTAGAAAATCCAGAAATGTTAGATAAACCATGTTTTCAGTTCTAACAGGTTTACTATACTTAAGAAAAAGATCATTCTCAAATAGAATGGTTGAATACTCAAGTTCTTTTTCTAAATGATCTATATAGATATCCCACCAGAAGCCATCATCTTGAATTTTTCTTCTAGAACTACTGAAAAGGATTATATCATGTTCCTTGACAAGCAAAGGATTTCGTCGTATTCTAAATATCGCTACAAGGTAATTACGGAATTATAATAAGTAATTACTTAAATTAAAATTCTTTTCTTTCTTTACCTTTTTTTCACCATCTGAAGCATCTATCTTGTTTTGTAAAATACTAATGAAAACTGTGAATCTTATTCTTTCCCAGAAAAATACATCAGCTATTTTCTTAGAGAAAAGATGATTTTCTTCTTCAAATTGGATAAATTTTTCATACAGATTTTTAAGAGATGTATCAGACTTTATCATCGGAACATCTTCCACAGTAAGATACATATTATTAAATTATATGTTCTAAAAATCTTCTATCCTTTGTTGAAATTTTCATGAAGTAAATTAGCATACCTGAAAGCAAGTTCTTTTCTGTTATATTTAGCTATTTTTGTAACATTACAACCATATTCTAATTTACCTTCTTTCCAGAGATTGTACAGAACTTCTAGTTTTTCAGCGATTGCATGTCTGTCCTCTTCTACATGAGTGAGCTTTTGTTCAATAGATATACACCAGTCATAGATAGATTCTTTTTCGCCTATGATAAGTACATGTGAATTCCCTAGACAATAATCAAATATCTTTGTTGTAAGATTATGACCAAGAATTTTTGGAGCAAAAACGTAATTAATATGAGATCTCTGGATTTCTTTAATCATTTCTTCTACTTCTAGGTTCCCCAAATCATCAAAATATTCTGTTATGTTACTAATTTCTAAATCACGATTTATTGCTGATCTTGACTTCATACCTGCGTATCTTATAGCTATATCATCTGGGTCTAGTTTGTTCTTTTCAACCATCAATCTAAATCCTAGAACAAATTCCTTAACTGTGTTACCATGAGCTTTACTGTAATTCCCGAAGAAAGATAGAGTAAACTTCTCTTTAATTTTTGGTGCTGTTTGTGTTGGCATTTTATTTGTAGAGTAACCATTTGGAATCACAACTATTTCCTTCTCATCAATATTTGTAGCTTCGCTTATTAATGTGGCACAACTATCAATTACTGTAACAATAAGCTTGGAATAACTAGCAATTTTTCTCTCTAGTTTTCTTTGTCTTTGTTTAACGATGAACTTAGGGAAGTTCAAACCAGTATGAGAAGACCATGGATCGCGATAGTCAAGAATTAAAGGCAGATTAAATTTCTTGGCTAGTTTATATCCTATTACAGCTGAAGAGTATGGTGGAAGAGTAATAAGAACAGCATCAAAATTACTTTTTTGAATAATTTTCTTTCCAATTTTATATGTTCTCCTTATCCAATAAGAGTATACATCAGGAAAGAAGAAATAATGTTCTAAATTGAGCAACTCTAGTAGGCTGAGAATCTTTGTTTTATATCCTATCTCCCTTAATTTTGGTGCTTTTGAAAGTGAGAATTTTTCTTTTTGGAATATTTTTTCTAATTCCTTCCTCTTTTCTTCAGATGTATCTGCTGTTAATAGGGTGATGTCAATATCTTTTTCAGGAAAATGCTTAACCAGACTAGCAGCTCTAATGGCTCCTACTGACTTATCAGGAGGAAAAAAGTAGGATATAAATAAAATTTTCATTCAATTTCGCTCTTTTTTCTAAGTATTTATATTTTCTTCTTTCAACAGTAAACACTCTTTTTTGTTTATTTCAATCATAATCAATTTATATCGTAAATTCAATTTTCAAAAGGCCAATAAAATGAAATTCGAAGTTCATTCAACAATTGAAGCAAAATATTACGGGAAGAAATTTTCTGATTTACTTGAAATTTTTCCTGAATTGAATGAGTTTCTTATCTCTACTAATCCTCCTAAATTTGACCTTGGTGACCCTAATATTCTATCTCTCCTTAATCAACATCTCTACAAAGATATTCTTCAATTAGAAGTTTCTGTACCACAAGGATTTCTAATCCCTGCTTTAGGAATTCGTCATGCTTATTGTGATATAATTGATTCTATAACAGAGTCAGAAGATCCGTTAATTGAAGTTGGAACTGGAGCTAGTGCAGTTTTAGCTATGATCCTCGCAAAGAAGTATAATAGAAAAGTTTTAGCAACTGAGATCAATCAAACTTCAATCAATTCAGCTTACAAGAATGTTGAAGACAATAATCTTTCTGAATTCATAACTATCTTACAATCTAGAGGAGAGATTCTGAAGAATTTACTTCCCAAAAGAAACTATTCTACTCTCTTATGCTATCCACCAATTTACGATAACGATCAAACTAAACTTTGGAAGGTAAGGGGATGGAAAGGAGTAGAAAGTGAGATGTTTGGAGGAGTAACAGATGGAATGGAGTTTACTTTTAAGCTTCTAGATGAAGCTCTGAACATTGAAAAAGTGAAAATTCGAAACATAACTGTGATGCTAATGAATGAAAAACAAATTAAGCAGATTTCAGCAAAATTCCACATTGAGCAAAAAAGCAAGATTTTCCAGATTAATGCAGGTACTAGAAAGAGATATGTTTTGTGGATTCAGAACTGTTAATCGGGTCATTTCTTTGTCAAAAAATAAATTGGGAGGAATTTGAAGCTGAATATTTATCTTGAATTGTTTGATTGAGATTTGTACCAATCAATTGTTTCTTTCAAGCCCTGTTTCAAGGTGTACTTAGCTTGAAAATCAAATTTCTCTTTAGCTAGTGAAACATCAGCACACCTTCTTGGTTGACCATTTGGTTTAGATGTGTCATATTCTAGTTCTCCTTTGAATTCTGTTAACTCAATAATATAAGATACAAGCTCTTTAATGCTTGTTTCTTCAGGTGTTCCGATATTTATAGGAGAACTCTCATTGTACTTCTTTGTGGCCATAACTACTGCTCTGGCTGCATCTTTCACATAGAGAAAACTTCTTGTTGGTGATCCATCTCCCCAAACAACTAATTTTTCATCTTCAAAACATTTTTTTATTAAAGCTGGAATAACATGGGAGGTTGCAGGATTGAAATTATCACCAGGCCCGAATAGATTAAAAATGATCAAAGGAATACTGTTGAAATCAAATTGAATTCTATAGGCTTCAGAACCAGCCATAAAAAGTCGTTTTGCGATTCCATATGGCGCATTTGTTTCTTCTGGATAACCATCCCATATTTCTGATTCCTTCAATGGAATATTCCCAAATTTAGGATAAGAACAAGCTGTTCCTATTGTAACAAGTTTGCTAATATTAGCCCTATAAGCTTCTTCCATCATTAAAATAGCCATAATAGCATTATCATAGAAGGTTGTTGCAGGAAGACGTTGAATTCCTCCTATACCAGATACTGTGCCAGCTGCATGAATCACAATGTCTGCATTTTTTAGAACTACTTTCACATTTTCTCTATATCTAAGGTCATATTTTGATATATCAGGTATTATAATCTCTTCAGGTGATTCCTTTCGTAATTCATTTTGAATATGCTGACCAAAAAATCCGTTTCCACCCGTAAGAAGGATTCTTTTTCCTTCTAATGAGGTTTCATCTTTCATTTTTTGTCCTCCTTTTTCAGGAATTTTTTGCCAATGAATATTTCTCTAATTAATACTTTGATGTAACTAAAACCTACAGAGAACGAACCTGCTTTAGAATATCCACCGATTCTATCCCCTTCATGCGTTGGGATCTCTTTTATTCTGTATTTAAGTTTCCCTGCTCTTGAAGTCATTTGAAATTCTATTTCAAATTTTGA
>BPTM01000253.1 GCA_023705945.1 Candidatus Heimdallarchaeota archaeon | reverse complement strand
TTCATCAGATATCTATCATGAGTGATTTTAGCTCCTGTTTCAGAAAAAGGCGAATTAGGTAAAGATAGATAACGATATACAGTTATTTTTTCTGCTAAATCTCCCAATTCCTTTTTAATAACTTTTCTTGTTATATCAAGAGATTGTACTGTCTCTCCTGGTAAAGAATGTATGAGATATATTTGTGAATTAATTCCATTTTCTACAAACATTTTTGCTGCTTCTAAAGCTTTACTTGGTTTTGATGGTCTCCCTATTTTCTTACTGTGTATCTCATCGAAAGTTTCACAACCTATACTCAAAGCTGTCTTGCGAAGATATTTTCCTACAATCTCAGCAATTTTTGGAGTAATTAGAGATGGTTTAACATTTTCTATGGCAATACTACATTTGTGTTTTTGTTCATCCCTAATTTTTGCTAATGTTGATAATAAATCCTCTACTTTTTCTATATTAGCTGGTGGATAAGTTGGAGAGTATATTGGTTTATTATCCGGTTCTCTATAATAATCAAGGAAACCAGGAGCTGATAAGATGATTTTCCTTACACCTTTATTTAGAAGTGCTTCAACCTCGGTTTTAACCAGTTTCATTGGTTTGCTTAACGGTGCTCCAAAAGTTGCTGAAACACTGCAAAAACCACAACCTGGAGGAATATCCTCAGGGCAATCACTGTGCATGATCGTATCTAAATCATCACAGTTTCCACAATTGCTACACCCCCCTAATTCTCTTACTGTTTCTCCTCGATAATGATTAGAACACCCTCTTACTACTTCGACATAGACTTTGGAAAACCAATAATCAGGATAATCGGTAATATTATCAACAGATGGTTTGAATTCGTCAAATATATTGAGATTTTTCTTTTTTTTCTGTTCTATTAGGAATGACTTTCCTTCTTTTGTCCAAAAATAATCCTCTTTGCTCTTATCTTCAAGAAATGCATGTACTGAGAAATCAGTATTGATTAAATCATTTAAAATCCATTCTCCTTCACCTACTATGCCAATATCGATTTTATTTGTGAATAGGAATTCAGGTTCTGATAAAATCGGTCCCCCGAGAAGAATAAAGCTTTCTGCATTTCCCTTTCGTATTTTTCTTAACACTCTCTCTACTGCAATTTTATCAACAGACATTGCACTGATCAATACTGTATTGAAATCATAAATTTGTGAATCCATCTTCCCCTCAATGATGTCTTCTACACGTGCAATTTGTGAATCTATTTTGTTTTTCAAACAGATTCCTGCTAATAAACGAGGACCCACACCTATAGCGTCACGAGAAAATCTTCTTCGTCCTTCATTAGCTGCTAAAGCATCAATGATTAATATACTCACATGAAACTCATATAATCATTTTATTTAAATTATTTTCTCAATTGAATAAGAAAAGAAATCTTTCAATGACAAAGTATAAAAGGAATAATTCTCTCTTTGTAAATGTGTCTGAAAGCGAATTATGCGATATTTGTGGATTACCAAAACCGGAATTATGTATTTGTGAAGAAATAGCTAAAGAAGAACAAATTGTTCGAGTTATTATGGAAACTAGAAAATGGGGGAAGAAGTATACTGTTATTACTGGTATCGACCCTCATGAAGTTGATCTTAGTGCTCTAGCCAAGAAGCTTAAAACTAAATTTGCTTGTGGTGGAACTGCTAAGGAAGGTAGAATCGAATTACAAGGAGATCATAGACATAAAGTTAAAGAACTACTTGCAAAATTCGGTTACCCAACTGATAATATTGAAGTACAATTCTAAATAAGGTGTCCTACATTACAACTAATGATGAAGAACCTTTTGAAGAACCTCGTGTTCGTAGGAGGTCTATAAAGGAAACTCTAACCGTATGTCCCAAATGCTTCTCCATAACTAAGATGACTCCTGGTCTTTTTATTTCCTCTAGTTACAGTTGTGAAAATCCAGAATGCGGTTGGACCGGAACTCTAGCTATTGAGGTTGATAGAACGGATTATCAGGAATTTCTAGAGAAACAAGCTCGACAATCCTCACAATAAAAATCTGCTAATCATAAGCTTTATCTAATATGTCAAATAGATTGACCTATCACGATGAATACAGCTATTGTAATTGACACTAGTCGAGAGATCCCTGACAAATGGTACAGTCTCTATAATATTTACCCACTGGGTTATGTTATAGAAGATAGCTCTGGACATAAACATGTGGAGAGAACACAAATTCAATCTGTTAGAACTTCTGAACTAGTTGAATTGGCTTGTAAAGATAGAAAATCTACACTCTTAGCTCCAAGCATTAAAGATTTTGTCGAGCTTTATACGTATCTTTCTGAAAATTACGATTCAATTATCAGTTTACATTCTACAAGCATTACTCCAGCTGTTTTCGAAAACGCTATAGTTGCTAAAAAACTTGTTTCTGAAATTGTAATTGATATTATCGATTCTCATACATTTGGTGCTTCTTCAGGTATTTTCACTGAAGAATTAGCTAAATTTATCATGGAAGCTAAGAATATCAATGAAATCCGTAAGGAAGCAATCAGCCTTAACAAGCATATAAGTTCGATAATCCTTTCGAAGAATGATCAGTTAAAAACCATTGGTCTTCGAAAAGGTAGTTGGCATACTTTTTTTACATCAGCATTCCGTCCGTATGTCTTATATCAAAAACTACATGGTAACTGGGAAACAATCAAACGGGGAAGAAATATCAACTCTTTTGTAAGCGAGATAAGCAAAAGAGTAGAGATTGTAAATCGAGCTAAGGAAATTAAAACAGCATACATCACTCACCATGGAGCATTATCTAAAAGCGTCAGAAAAATAAAAGATATTGTTTCAAACACAAACATTGTCGAAACTAACCCATCTCTTGTTACACATTATCTTCTAGGCAATAATTATGTTGATTTTGCATTTCTCTGAAATCTACAATCGATAAAAATCTTTGACATTTTTAGTAGTAATATAAGCCAAATCTTTCTCCTCGACTTCAAGCATTTTTGCAGCTTTGTGACATAGAATTGGTATGCTGGAAGGATCGTTCTTTTCTCCTTTCTTTAATGAATGAAATGGACTATCTGTTTCAAACATTAAACTATCTAATGCAACAGATTTCAGAATCTTTTGAAAGTTCTTTCTAAACACTGCACTAGTAGGTACAGTTACATACCAAGATAATCTCGATATCTCCTTTGCTTGTTCTTCAGTTCCTCCAAAACAATGCATCAAAACTTCTTCTGCTCCCATTTCCTTTAAAATATTAATCGCTTTTTCTTCTGCTGCACGTGAGTGTATTACTAATGGTTTATCTAATTCCATTGCAAAGCCTATTAATTCTCTGAAAAGCTCCTCTTGTTCCTTTCGCTTATCATCTTCCTTAACCCAATGAAAATCAAGGCCTATCTCTCCTATCGCAACTGTATTATCAATGTTCTCTAGATGGAACTTCTTTAGCTCTTCAACGCTTTTTTTTGTTATTTTTGATGTATCTAACCCGACAGAGAGAAAGACACCTGGTAAATCCTTTGTTTTAAGACCAAAACCATAGTATTTTGATTCAATTGCACTGTTAATTATGTATTTTACACCACTTGAAACTGCTTTTCTACTAATCTTGACTACTTCATCATATTCGAACCATTCTGGAACTAAATGACAATGTCCATCAGCATAAACAATCTCAGAGGTTCTTTCTATGTTTATAGTAGCATCTGACTGCATTAAATCCCCAAAATAGTAATACACTTTTTCCTTTATAAAATTATAGCAAATTTTCAGCAAAAAACTTTAACATTTTGATTCCTCGAATCTCTCGATCAAAAGCGTCAACAGAAGTTAAATTATCCTCCCCAAAGACTGATTCAATATATTTTATATTTTTCAGATGCTCCTTGTGTCTATGAGAACAGTATTGGCAATTAGGATTATTGGGATTGACCATATTTACAACAACAAAATCGTGTGCAATCGAATGAGAATCTAGTTCTTCAACAAGTCTTTCGGTTTCAAAGATGCTCATCATTGTTGGAATCATCACTTTAACGAACTGAGTTCTGTCCTCATCCATAAGCAGATCTCTTGCAATAAGCACTTTTTCTTTCATAATCTCTAAATTCTCAATAGTATTATCTTTTTCTCCCTTTGCACCAAAAAGATTCTTCATCATGGTCATCGCATTAGAGAGAAAAGATCGCATTTTCAACATTCTCCCAAGAAATGAATCTAGGAATTCTGGAATATTGAGGAGTCTTAATGTATGACCTGTGGGAGCTGTGTCTAGAATAATTGTATCATATGAATCATCGTCTGCGTACTCAAGAATTTTCGCAAAAGATAAAGCTTCATCCATCCCTGGTTGTGGCATTGATTGCATATCTTGCCCTAACCCCTGTAATTCAGATAATCCAGGAATATTTGTTAAATTTGAGAAATCACTAGAATCCATTGGTTTACCTATCATTTTTGAGATCTCATCTCCTGCTTTTTCAGGATTAATTTCCAAAGCATATAATTTACCATTTACTCCTTTAACCTTCTCAATTTCTCCGCTTGAAAAATCTAAATCAAATGAATCGGATACACTGTGAGCTGGATCTGTAGAGATGATTAGAACTCTTTTACCACTTTCTGCTAGAGAAATTGCTAAGGATGAAGCAACACTTGTTTTTCCTACTCCACCTTTCCCTCCAACTAAAATGAATTTAAGATCCATCTCTAAAAGATTAGTTAGTGTCATGTGTTTTTCTAAATAACAGCTATATATAAAGGATAAGTTTTAGAAAAAATAGTTGGGGAAGAAAGTGATTATCTTCTTTTTTCAATTTTCTTCTTCTCTTCTCTCTTACTTTTCTTCTTATCGATTTCTGCTAAACTACGTCTTCTGGATTTTCTTTTATGTACTTTTTGAATAGCATATCTATCGACCAGAATTACAGCTCCTAGGACTCCTACTACACCTAAACAGAAATAAAAAATGTTCAACCATAAATCAGCTTCAAGTTTATATTCCTCTGCAATAGCTTCAACATAGAAGCTAAATCTCTGCGAACTGGAGAAATATTCGATTCCTGTTCCATTTACATAAGTTATAGAAGTAGCTTCTAATGTAAAATTACCTTCTAGTTTGAGTTGGAAGTAATAGAAATAGAAGATTGTTGCATTAACATCAACTTGGATATATCTTTGAGTCGTCAAGTTAAGGTTTCCCACTGCCCATTCCTCGAAACCAGGATCAACAGTGGTTAGATTGTAAGCTGATGCGTTACCCACATTAGTAATAGTCAAATTGACTCTTATCCACTCATTAGGCCTAAGGATGTATGTACTTATCTCTTGATTCTCATTTTGGATTGGCGATGCATTGATTGCCTTCTCTATAGCTAAAATTGGACGATTTCTTAGAGTGTCATTCTCTTGGTCCAAATTGGGATTAATTGCTGTTTGTTGAAGATCTTCCGCCCTAATTAAGTTCCCAGTAATGGGTGTTGTATTTAGTGCACTTGATACGGGAAGTCCTATGAATAATAGAGAGATGAACAAGACTAAACTAATTGTGATTTTTCTTTGCATTAGATTCTTTCCGTTTAACTTCTAAACATGCTTCAAACAGCCAACTTAAATATTTTGCTCTTTGGTATTTTTCTTAAGTAAAGTGATATAGATTTATTTTACTTTATCATTTAGATGAGAAAGAGATATTTTCGTGATGGTATGATAAACAAGTGAAGGTTCCTAAGCTCTGTGTAATGCTAATTTTTTATTGTATCCTCAATTTTTCTTTAACTAAATAATCACCTAATGTTCTTTGAGTATATAAGCACCAAATATTTAAAAAAAACCTCATTCTGTTGCACTTTATGACTGTTAAAATTATCTGTGATACAAGTGCAGACTTGAATTTACCTAATGATGCCACCCTTTATGAAAAATACGATATTGAATGGGTACCAATGAATGTAATGTTTGGTACTACTGAGTATAAAGAGCTTATAGATTTGAAACCATCTGGCTTTTACCAACTTGTTAGTGAATCTACCGAACACCCTACAACATCACAATCAACTCAACACGATCTACTTACTGCTTATGAGAAACATGGTTCTAAATATGATGAAATCATATCAATTCATATCTCAAGTGAATTAAGTGGAGCTTATGCCAATGCTCTGATGGCTAAAAAAATGTACAAGAAAAAGAATCCTGATGGTGCTGAAATATATGTGTTTGATTCTAAACAAGCAAGTTCCCCTTTTGGGTTGATTGTAATTAAAGCTGCTCAACTTGCAAAGCAAGGCCTAAACGCTGAGGCTATCATTGAAAAAATAACCCAGTTCTTGATGAATGATAACGTAATGTACTTTACTGTTAAAGACATTAAGTGGTTATTTGAGGGTGGAAGGCTAAGTCGTGCAAAATACGTTCTAGGAAAATTGATGTCAGTGAATCCTATCCTTACTTTAATTGATGGTAAAATAGAATCAGCAGCAAAAGGTTCAGGACTCATCAAAACGCTTGATTCTATGCTAAAAATGGCATTAGAAGACCTAGATGGAGATATTGAAAATATTACTCTACACTTCATTGAAGCTGAAACACGAGTCGAAGTTGAAGAATTTATATCGCGTATAAAAGAGAAGTATCCTTCAATAAAAATAGGAGAAACATTCACTCTAGGTGGAACTATCTGTGCTCATACAGGTCCTGGAACAATTGTACTTTCAGCAACTAGGAATTTTGAATACTAAAATTAATGAGTAAAGTTTAAAACTTTCTCTCTTTTTTCTCTTAACCGTAGGTTGTTAAATTGACTGTAAAAATAATGACTGATAGTGCTGCAGATATTCCGCAAAAATATCTCGAGAAATATGATATAAGAACTGTTCCAACTGTAATTCGTTTTGGAGATGAGATTTTTTACGAAAATGTAGATATAAATCTTGAACAATTTTATGAAAAATTCTTTAATTCAGAAACATATCCTCAAACTGCAAATCCAACCTTACATCACCAATTTTCTTTATACGAGGAATTAGGGAAACAATCAGAGGAAATATTGAATATTGTGATATCTTCTGGTATTTCAGGATCCTATAATACTGCTCAGATTGCTCATCGAAATTATAAACGTAGAATTGAAAATCCGTCTGATATACACATTTATGATTCTAAATTTGCCACATTTGGAATAGGGATCTTAGCCATAAGAGCTGCGGAAATGGCTGAAGAAGGAAGCAGTGCTGTAGAGATATTATCTATGTTAGATGATTATCAATCTTCATTGCAGATAGGTTTTACAGTTGAGAATCTCAAGTATCTTCATCGAGGTGGAAGATTAAGTTTATCCAAATATTGGGTAGCTAAAATCGCAGATATGAAGCCTGTGATCAATTTTATTGATGGAAAAATGGAAGTTATAAGAACTGTGAGAGGACATGAAACAGCTGTTATAGAATCATTCAATTCAGTTTATAATAAAATGGGAAAACCTAGTAAATTCAATACATATATAATGCATGCTAGAAATGAAGAGTCAGCTCAATTAATTAAGGAGCATATCGAAAATCAAATTCAGCCAGAGAATTGGAATATTTCTATTAGAGAAGTAGGAATGACGATAGCAACACATGCTGGACCTGGATGTATAGGCATATGCATAGATAAAAAATACAAATTTTTAGGATAGAAGAAAATGAAGTACAAATACCTACTTTTTGATTTAGATGGAACCTTATTACACTTTGAACCCGAGGATTTCATTAGAACCTATCTTGGTGCAGCCTCAAAGTTTTTTATAGACTTGATATCCGATCCAAAGAAATTCGTGAAAGAAATACTTCGTTCAACAGATGCTATGGAGAAAGGAGATAACGAGAATACAAACACCTTGGAGGAATTTCTGAATGATTTTTGTCCTAAATTTGAAGTAAATTGTGAAGATATTAGACAAAGATTTCTAGATTTTTATCAAACAGAGTTTAAGGTTATTAAACCTTTGATAACCAAAATGAAGGGTGCGGTGGATTTACTAGAAATGTTAAAGAAAGAACACCCCGAGATAAAAATTATTCTGGCAACTAACCCTGTTTTTCCCTTCGTTTCAATAGAAAAGAGAATGGAATGGGGTGAAATATCTCAAGATTATTTCGATTTAATAACTCATGCTGAAAACAGTACATACTGTAAAGGAAACGGCAAATATTGGAATGAAATACTTGAAAAAGTTGGAGGGACAGTAGAAGAATCTCTTGTCATAGGGAATGATGGTTATAGAGACATGGGTGCCAAGACTTATGGTTTTAGTACATTCTTGATTGAAGAAAATCTTGAAAACGAAGAACTTATGACTAGTGATATACAACCAGACTATCGAGGTACTTTAGAGGACTTATACCAACTACTTAGGTAATAATGCTAGACGAAAATGGTAAGACATTTAAAAGCTTCAGCAGTTATATTTTGAAGATAAATGACCCTTTTTCAAGAATATTCTCAAAGTTTCTATATTTTATCAATATTCATTTTACTCTTATACAATTCTTTTTTGGCAATTAAACTAATATATGATACATTTACAGGAAAGGTTGAAAAAGACAAAATCATTTGGAACCTTATTTCCAGTCTTCTAATTTTCACTGGAACTTTGCTTATGTTCTTTTGGATTTTTCGAAGGTATATACCTACTATCGGATGGGACGTTTTCATTGGGATTATCTTGCTTTTTGTAAATAATCTTGTTGTAACGATATTAGCTTTTATGAATCGAATAAAAGCTAGTAGAATAGCAAAAATTGGCAATGTTATTTTCACCTTATTTGCTCTCGTAACAATGATGCAATATCTACAAAAAATATCCGCGCTTACACCATTTATTCTTCCTCAAGGACTAGGGTGGTTAACCCTGATTCCAAGTGTTGGTTATGCTCAATTTCAAACTTTTTTCTTTGGAGGGTCAATTGGTTATTTTTACCCAACTTGGATTTTCATCCCAATCGCAGTACCAATTAAATTTAGAAAGAAGATTATAAAAAAGAAAGATGAAGTAGCAAAAAGTACCTCCAAAAAAGGGTTAACTAAAACTAAACCAATAGCTAGTGGTAGAAAATCTATTTCTGAACAGAAGAAACAAAAACGAAATGTGTTCCTTGATAAAGATGATAAAGCAAAACCTGAAGAAGTAGAAAGAATTTCTCTTATGAAGAGCTTTAGGCATTACCTGGATAATGCTATTAAAACAATTTATGGTGCTGTGGCTATTTTTATTCTTGTTTTTGCAATATTTGGGATTAGTACAATGACATCCTTTAATCCATATACTTCAGCTGATTATCTTCCGATTTATCCAGATAGAGCTGATTTTGAATTCGGAGTTTCTTTAAAATCTGTTTCTTTATCTACAATTAATTTATCTGATTACCAGTCATTATTGTTAGAAGAACTTGATTTGATGAGTGATTTAGGAGTAACTGTAGCTCGGCTTGATGTACGGATGGAACTGATAGATAACTTTACACCTGAACTTAACCAAACTGTTGCATCTCTTAAAGCAAGAGGATTTAAAATAATGTTGTCAGGTTATGGTTATGCTTATCCTAGTTGGCAGTATACAAATGTAAGTTTCGTAAATTATGCACAAGTGATTCATGATCAATCTATTCAACTTGTGGAGTACTATGAACCTGATTATCTTTTGGTTTATCCTGAACCACTTGAATATTCATCTTACTATATTGCTGATTTACTAGATACAGATTCGTGGGTAAGTGAAATTACTAATACTACTGATTTTATTCATTCTATTTCTACTGTAACCAAAGTAGGCGTTAATCTTTTACAGACAAGTTTCGATTCCTCATTAAATCTGTTTCAAGAATTATGGGAAAATTCCACACTTGATTTCATAGGTCTAGATAACTATATTGGACACGCACAGGATTTAGATATCAGTTCTTATCTTGATTTGG
Source organism: Candidatus Heimdallarchaeota archaeon (assembly GCA_023705945.1). Classification (GTDB taxonomy): domain Archaea; phylum Asgardarchaeota; class Heimdallarchaeia; order Heimdallarchaeales; family Heimdallarchaeaceae; genus UBA460. Next base: position 334 of record BPTM01000253.1, on the reverse strand, counting down.
CAACAAATAACTCAAAAGAATTCTGGATGACTGAGTTTGGTTTATCTCCCCTTATTTATGGCGAACGTGCCCAAGCTGTGGCTATGGCTGGAATGCTAGAAAACTGTCTTAACAATGACATAGTCAAAGGTTTTGTATTCTTCTCTTTACTTGATGATTTTTATAATGGTAATACTTTAGGTCTTGTAACTGAAACAGGCTATAGAAGACTGGCTTTTACAAAATACCAGGAAATCATTGCAGAAGTGCTGGGTTGAAATAGATAATGAAGAATTAGTTTCAGACCGCCCATCACATCTCCTTTTCTTTCGAATCATAGACCGTTGTATCATCA
>BPTM01000252.1 GCA_023705945.1 Candidatus Heimdallarchaeota archaeon | reverse complement strand
CTGACGAGCGCCATAGTGCTTTCATGGGTCTGGTCCAAACGGTGAAGGAAAACCTGCCCGATGGCATTCAGGCAATAAGAGAAGCCGCGGCCGAGGCCAGGGAAAGCTCCAAGGGTAAAACGCCTCAACAGCCACCAGGATATGAGTGTGGTGAGTGCCATACCAAGTTTACTTTAACCCGGGAACCTGTGGAAGGGGAAAATGTGAAATGCCCCAATTGTGGTAAGGAATGGCCTAGGGAGGAGGTAGTGGGCCCATGAGTTTACTAGAATCGACAGCGAGGCATTTTCTGGTAATTAAAGCTGCCAAAGAAATAAAGGCAGAGATGGAAAAGATAGGGCTTGATAATCTCAAAGTACTGGCTGAGGCCGGCCACGATATAGCTAATACCTATATTAAGGGATGCTCAGCCGAGGGGATAGCAAAAAGTAGGCAGAAGTTTAACTACCTCTTGCAAATGGGCGTTACCGTTGATATGATAATGACTGAGCTAACTAGACAAATGCCCGAATTAGTCCCTATAATGGAAGAAAGACAGGGGTATATAAAGAAGGAGCTGGAAAAACTGGTATCGTTCCTGATGCAAGGATAACGACTCTTTAGCTGAATCTGTTTAAAAGGGGGCTGGCAGGCTGTCAGCCCCCTTTATTTTTGGGCTCGAGGAGGTGGGACGTGGCGAAGCTGGAGCTAGAACTTGGTGACGAGCTTTCCGAAAGGCTGGTAAGGGTTGCCAATAAGGTGGCTCTGTCCCCCTCTGAGACAGCTAAGATGATTCTAGCCCATCAGCTCACCAGCGAGAGAAAAATAGACTGGCTAGCCATTATTAACAAGGCGCGAGAACTATTGAACCGTATAATCTAGAAAAAGGGGGGCCTACGATGACAATCTATGCTGAAACCCCTCCGATTGCTGGCCCAGGTTTAATTGGTCAGCTAGGTGCTATTGGGTTAAGAACCTACCTTGAAATAACATTTGTTGGCATGGTGACCGAGGCAGAAGCCGGTCAGCCCGTTTATATACTGGTCAGGGTGAGGAATAATCACACAGAAGCAGTATATGCTACCGTGACCATCGGGGTTAACGGAATTGAAATTCAGGGTGCGATGTCTTGGCTTCAGCCTGGTGGGGAGTATTCTTGGCCAATGATGAGCTTTACCATGCCCAATAAGGATGTTTATGGCACGGTTGCTGCCTTCTATGCAACAGCTTTCCCTCCTACTGAAGATGACTGGGAAAAGGATGACGAGCAAACATTCAGGGTTGACCTGAAAGTGCCTGTAGCAGGGACTATAACTAGGATGGAGCTAGAATATGATGGAGAGCAGGACCCGATTCCTGTTTACAACATTCCCCAGGGACAAAGGGCACTAGTCCATATTTGGGGCCGCAATGATACGTCCATTAACCAAAAGCTGGGACTCAGCTGGGAGATAAGAGCTTGGCCTGGCGGTGAAGTGGTAGAGCAAGACTATGACTGGGAAACTGCACCGCCAGGCTACACCGGCCCTGGAGGCCAGCACCACTTCATTATTCCAGGCATTCTTGACTACCTTAACCTGGATAAAGTGGGAACCTACACTATAAGCATGGCTCTATCTATGAACCCGGACGCTCCGGAAGTGGTGGACGATTATGCAGGAGACCTGTG
>BPTM01000251.1 GCA_023705945.1 Candidatus Heimdallarchaeota archaeon | reverse complement strand
TCTCAGATATGGTTGAACTTTCATGTTCTTCAAAATACGATGATTGAACTCCCTAATAAACCCCATTCCAGAACATGTTGCTCTCTCCTGAAGAAGAAATTAAGATGGAACTACCCAAAAGAGTTTTCGAAGACGAACCTACTTTCTATTTTCCCAATTCTTCTTTTTTTCCCTTTTTTCTTTTTACCGTTAAGCTTCGAATAAAGAAGTGTTAAGGTTTCTAAATGATTATTTCTTCCCTTTTTTTGTTAAGATTATATGCACATAAACAAATAATATTGAAAGAATACTAGTGAATAATGGGATAACATATTGGTAATGAGAAAATGCATGTTCTCCAAAGGGAGAAACAGCAAATATAATGAATTGAAGAGAACCGAGAATTGCTGTGACAAATGTTGATATTGTGAAAACCCAACTATTATCCTTGAAAATCACTGTGATTACTATTGTTATAAATGCGCAAATTGCACATATGTAACCAACAATACTAATTATCTGTATGAGCTGCGAGTAAACAGCATCAATTAGCAAGAGAAAAATTCCTCCAAATGGTTCAAATACAGATAAAAACCCGGTCATACAAATACCTATGAGTGAAAGTGTTTTGAAAATATTTGGAGATAGTTGCAATTTAGTATGAGAAATTTCTTTAGTATTCTCATTGAATTCCATTAGTAAGACAATTGTTGTAAATTTATTAAGTTTATCGAACTAAACCTTGACTAATAGACTTTTTACTTAAGTAATACTGGTATACAAAACACTTATTAGTTTAGCAACTACTACTAGAGGTAGTAGTATTAATTTAATTGACAAAGAAGGTGATAAATTGGCTACTCAGAGTGAGTATGTCATAGAAACAACAGATTTGGTAAAAATATACAAAACTGGGAAAGTAAAAGCAGTAGATGGTTTAAATCTGAAAATAAAGAAGAGTGAGATTTATGCACTTATTGGTGCAAATGGCAGTGGAAAAACAACTGCATTAAATATGATAAGTGGGGCATTATTCCCAACTTCAGGAAGCATTAAAGTACTTGGGAATGATATTCCAGAAAAAAGACGCCTGATTTCAAATCATATTGGAATGGCTCCTCAAGATTATTCGATTTATCAAGATTTAAGTCTAGAAGAAAATGTTCGCTTTTTCTCTCAATTATACGGGATGACTAAAGCTGAATTTTCTCCAAGATATGATGAATTACTAAAAATTCTGCGTTTGAAAGAGAAAAGAAAAGCCTTGGTTAAGAATCTATCTGGAGGAATGAAAAGAAGAGCTAGTATAGCTTGTGCTTTGATACATTCTCCTAGAATAGTGTTTTTTGATGAAGCCACTGTAGGTGTTGATCCTGTTCTTAGAACCTTTTTCTGGGAATATTTTAGATCACTAAAGGACGAAGGAATTACTCTCGTAATTACGTCGCACGTAATGGATGAAGCTGAAAGGGCAGATAGAATTGGTTTGATGAGAGCTGGAAAACTGATAGCAGAAGGAACACCTGAGGAGTTGAAAAAAGAACACAATGCTTCCACTATAGAGGAGATTTTCATAGAACTAAGTGAAGGAGAGATTATCGATGAGTAAAAAAGATAAAAGTGAAATAATTCCTAAGAATCTGAATTTCTCTTTCAAAAGAGTTATGGCAATTGCTTCAAAAACAATTAATCAATTCAGAAGAGATAGAAGAACTATGGCTTTACTCTTTGTAGTTCCCATTGTAATTATGTTGATATTTGGATTAGCTTTTAGTGGGGAAGTGAAAAATGTTCCAATAATACTTGATAATCAAGATGTAGAATATTTGAGTACAAATTTTGGTTTAAATCTAACAGAATCTCTTCAAGCTGATAACAGTGTAGATATTACTGTTGGTGATTATTCTGAAGGTATTGATTTAGTTGAAATAGGTAAATTCTATGCAGCTGTTCTAATACCAGATAATTTTTCGGAGAGTATTGTTCAAATGCATATGGGAGCAGATATTACTGTGAATTTATTTATCTATGTGGATGCAACTAAACCAACAATTCGAGCAAGTGTTATAGGAGCTATTCATAGTGCTCTTGATGAAGCTATGGGAGATAAGGGTATCAATGTTGTTCAAGAAATAGCTCACGGTGGAGCTGAGTTTACAGGTATAGATGTTGGAATTCCAGCAGTTATTGCATTTGTATTGATATTCTTGTTGGTTATAGTTGGTACAATAACCGTAGTAAGAGAAAAGATACAAGGGACACAGAATCGCCTCTATTCAACCCCTTTAAGATCTTCAGAGAGACTGCTAGGATATGTAATTGGTTTATTACTGATTGCACTAATAATGATAACACTTGTTCTAATCTTTGGTGTAGTCGTATTTGGAGCTAAAGTCCAAGGAAATGTCTTCTTGCTTATATTTGCTGTTACTCTGTTTGGATTAGCTCATGTGTTTTTAGCAGTATTCTTGGGAAATTTTGCACAGAATGAAATGCAAGCAATACAATTTGCACCACTAACAGCGCTTCCAAGCATGGCTTTAGGAGGAATGTTAGTTCCAATTGTTAGTCTACCTGTCTGGTTGCAACCATTATCTTACCTTGTTCCATTGACTTATGGAATCAATTTATTCGAAGGAATTATGCTTAGAGGATGGGGTTTCGCTGAACTATGGGTAGAGATCGGAAGAGCACACGTCTGAACTCCAGTCACGTGAAACGATCTC
>BPTM01000250.1 GCA_023705945.1 Candidatus Heimdallarchaeota archaeon | reverse complement strand
ATATAATATCTTTTTAGGGAAAGCAAATCATCAAGAATAGTTTCAAAGAAAAATACAAAAAAATATGCTTATCAATTTTCTTAAAACCTAACTTTTTTTATTTTTATTCACCTTCTTCTCCCTGTAAATAAGATGCAATTTCAGTAACTATGATTGAGAGTGTTTCATCCAATTGTTTCTTTTCTTCTAGTTTCTCTCGAGAGGTAGAAGTGGATTAAAGTAAGAAGAGAGAAAGGAAGTGAAATCCTTGTAAGATTGCTCAAAGATTTTCTTTAGACCAAAGATTAAAGGGTCTTTAACTCCTTTATGAAGCGACTGTTCGTAATCACGGAGAGCTTGAAGATAAGAATCTTCATCATTCATGTCTACAGGAGCAAGATTGATAGAAAGATCTAAAGGAAGTTCAAGAATAGTTCGCTGTTTTTTCAATAATTCAATATCTTTATTCAATTCTTCAAATTGAGAAAGGAAGAATTTAAGCTTGTTCAAATCATATTCTGGTACTTGTTTCTGACTCATATTGTTCATCTCTGATAGTTTAGTGGGACGAACAACAAGAATGGTAAGGACTAATCTGTAAAGATAACGGGAAAAATCGTATATAAAGGAGGATGAATGCTTTTCTTTTCTACAATTTTACTTTGGTCTTTAGGATTTCTTCAGTACATTCAATAAAGACTTTTTCAGGAGTATTGACCAAATCAAGATTATACTTATTTTTCAGATGGATAACGTCCTCAGATGGCAAATTGGTAGTTCTTGGTTTCTTTACATTAGAGATTACAGATATTTTGAGATCAGAAGAAGAGAAGTCAAAAACAACATCGTATTGAAAATTTCCAACCATATTAGGTTCAATGGAAACGTCAACTCTTTGAGAAATCTTGATATGTTTTTCTTTTCTTTCAATTACTGGAAACATAGTTAAGATTGACTATTAGTTTAATAATAAAAACATTGCTTTCAGTTGTAATACGTCATTTCTGAAGGTTTTGGTCACTTTCAAACACATAAAAAAATAGAAAACTTTTATGAATAAGAAAGACGGAAGAAATAATTTAAGCATAATCTGTTCAATTTTCTAGACTTTTTCGCGTTTCTTTTTCTGAGTAACTATTTTGTTTGAGTAATAACCAGAAGTCTTTCAAAATTATTCTGATTATGTTTTTTGTTTCATAATAGATTCGGTTTAGATTGAAACCTGCACCTTTTCGTATAACTTGTCCCAAAAAATCAAGTGTTTCTTGTTTAACATATCCTTCATGTGCTTTTTCATTTCTGATTTTCTTGAGAGCCATTATTACTCTCCAGTAATGTTCAGGATAAGTATTCATTCTGAGGAACTTTTTAACTCTTGTATCGAATGCTTTGGTCTTCTCTCTTGGTATTATGAAATCGCTAGCAAAGAGAATTTCAAGAGCTTTGAAATAGTTAAAGAAAATAGAATCAAAAGGGTGGTTTTGAGTATCGTAAAGGAGGAAAATAACATCATTGAAGTCTTCTGTATCGAAAACATGTTCATAGAAATCTTTCCAGAACTCTGTAAAATCAAAGAATTCCTCTTCGTTCATGACATAAGGGGTTTGTAATTTATTGAAATCTTTTTTTTCGAGAGAAAATAGAGCTCGTTTAGGTATCTTATCGTTAAATGTCCCCCCACGTAATATCCCGAATACTCTCACATCTCCTTGTTTATAGATCTTTAGAGCCATTTCAATGCACACATCTATCTGTCGAGTAAGATCAACAAATTCATGAAGACATTCATTTGGTATACTCCTTAATTCATCAAGTAAATGCAAATCGGTCAAATCTTGACCTTTTTTTGACATCTTTAAAAATAGCTTGTAGGATTGAGGAAAAGGAATTCTTGGCATGTCATAATCTAGACAAGATTGCCATCTCTCTCTATATCTGTTTGAATACAAGATTCCGTAGATGTAAAAGAATATTTTTCTTGCTAATATCTCATTATTTTTGAGAATTTCCAAACCTGTTGCTGTTTCTTCTTTCTTGTATAAATTCTTTATATTATTAAGAAACTCTTCCTTGATATTTAGAGACAGTTGTTCACCCTTCTTTCTGATTGCATGTAATGGACAAACGATTGATGACCCCCGATATGTAACCAATACTTGATCTGGCATATCTGAGACAATCATGACCATATCCCAAGGATATTTACTTGGTCTCCCTGATCTGCCCACAACTAAAGCAAGCTCATCAGAAGAATTACCTTTCAAATGATCTGCTCGTTCTCGCGCTGTAATTTGAACAAAACCTTCTTGATAAAAGACATATTGAAAATCAAACGGACGATAATGGATTTTTCGTATATAATCTTCATTTTTCTTGTTAGAATTTCTTAAAATGTTAGTATAAGTTGCTATTCGTTCCTCTGTCCAATCATTTCCTTTCCATTTTGCTAGATTGTATTTACTGATGAGTTCCTTTACAGTTATATTTCTATCAAAGAAATCCTCAAATCTATTCTTGAGACGTGTATGGTCATAATCTATTGATAGTTCATCTCTACTTGTTTGAACACCTATTTGTGCGATATGAAATACATCTTCTCTGAAATCGAAGAACTTTTCCCACTGTTCACTATCCTCTACACTTGTTTCATGTCTATTTAATAAATAGAATGGCTGTCTTGGTTTTATCGTGTCAAAGAAATCACCTTGCTCAGATAATTCAAGTAATTTTCGGTTTTTTAAACTACTTAATTTTTCTTCTGCTGTCCCCCACACATCACCATAGTAAACATTAGCCAAACCCATCTTGCTCTCTTTTTTATATTCTCCCTCTTTATATTTAATTAGAAAGAATATACATACTCCTGTTTGAATATTAAATACACTATCATTTCTTTGTCCTTTTGGTGGTTTCTCTTCTCTTGCATCTCCATGCAAATCATGAATATAAATTTCATCAAATGTTTCTAAGAGGTTTTTTCTCATTCCTCTGTGTATTCTCCCACTTAAGAAATTATTATTTGTGATGAATGCTACTATCCCCCCTTCTTTGGATTGTGATATTTTCCATTGAGCAAGTCGTATGAATTTAATGTAATCGTCAGACAAAGGTTGGAGATTTTCTCTGCTCTTTCTGTCGCTTGGTCTATAGTCCTTCATCAGATTTTCTATGAAGGAATGTTGGTTAGTCGATCCTATTTTGTACGGAGGATTTCCCATTACAACAAAAATAGGTGTTTTAGCTTTTACTTTATTAGCCAATCTCCCCTCATTAGTTAGGGCAAAGAATCCCGATAAACCTGAAGTGTCACTTTTTGTTTCTAATGCATTTGTAAGATAGAGTTTGAATCTATCCTTTTTTCCAAGAGGATGTGTTTTTGATTTAAAAAATACTCGAAGTTTAAAATGACTTATCGCATAAGCAGTAACCATTATTTCAAAAGCATAGAAGTTCTTTAGAATGTGTTCTTTTATCAAAGAATCAAAAGTACCTAAATCACCTCTATTAGCAAATTTACCATGGATATGATTTATGGTTTGTAATATGAAAGTTAGAGTTCCTGCACAAGGATCCAAAAGAGAGACTCTCTGATTGGCAAAACCATCTCTCAGACCAAATTTCTCTTCTAATATTTGATCTACCGATAAAACCATATAATTTACGATTTGAATTGGTGTATAATATACACCTTTTATCTTCTTCAATTTAGGATTGTAAGCTTCTAAGAATTTTTCATAAAAATAAATGGTGGGATCTATTCTACTGTCATCGAAGAATGAAAAAACATGCTCTAAATCCGTATTATTCAACAGCTGAATTATGCTATTGCAACAGATCTCTACGTTTTCTGGCATTTTTGTCATAAATTGTGTATATAACTCTACAAGAACAGGAATACTCTGAGGTATCTCTTTCCATATAGAAGATATCGTTAATACAACTTCTTTTTCTTCCCCTCCTTCATGGTGAACAACTGCTAATAATAAACTATAACACACAGTTTGGGCTAACATATCCGAAAATTCTTCATGAGATATATTTTCAATTAATGAATTTTTAAAACCAGTGTACAAAGATTCAATCGCCTCATCACCAAACACAACACCATTTTCAATCTCCACTAAATAAGACATAAAGATATCTTTCATGATTAATGTTAACCTTGAGAGAGAATTTGTTAGTCGATTGATATCTGTTACCTTCACTTCTCTTTCATAATGCCTATCTCGGTATTCTTCCAACTTATACCAACACCAAGCAGAGGGCATTGATTTATGATATTTTGTCAATTGTTCAATGCTAGCTTTCTCATCCTCATCCTCATAGATTACCATTAGCACATAATTGGGGTCAATCGATAGTTTCTCTGACCAGTATAATATTTGTTTGTAAGTAATCACAATTATTCCAGACCATTGGAAAAAATGAAAATGTTTGTAACGCTTTCTATCATTCTTATTTTTCTTCTTTCTAAGCTTCTTCAATTTTTCTTCTCGTTGAATCATATTTTCATAGTCATCTGATTTTACTGAATTGTATATTTTTCTTGACTGTTCACTTGCTACAAGTTCAATGAGATTTTCTGGATCATCTAAATAATCATTTATTTTTTCCATGATTTCATTATTTTTAACGCGCTTTTTTGTTTCTCGATCTACTAATGCTGGTTCTGCCCCACCAAGTGCTGATATTCCCTTTCCAATTGGGTGATATGGATATTTTCCTTTTTATTATAATTCTTGAAGAATATAAGAATAATTGGGACGAATTTGCAAAGATAATAGATGATGGTATTGCAAATGGTTTCATTGATTTGGCAAACGATATGGATGTCTCAGTACGCAGTGCTGGAAGCGGTTTTGTGAAAATCGATGGTGAGGAATATCAATTGCGAATGTTAAGTTCAGGAAATGATCGAATGAATTGGAATAAATATGAGATTCCATGTGCAAAATCAGGTTTTGAAAGATTGTTAAATGATATTAAAAAACAAGCATATGTAACTGTGTTAGGATTTCCAGAAGATATAACTGCTAAAAATTTTCTTGAATGGATAACAACAAATTGGCATTTTCTATAAGAAAGTGTGGTAGTCCATAGGAGAAAATCGAACAGATATCACTCAAATGTCTGTTTCTCGAACTCCTGCCGCCGGATTCAAAGTCCGGTATCCTTGCCGCTAGACTAATGGACTTACGCTTACTTTCTTTCATTTATGCATCCTTTTTAATTTTTTCCATTAAATTATTATTTGAGACTACCATCTTTTTATCTTGTTATTTTGCTGTCTTATCTTGTTATTTTTTCATACTATCTGCAATATCCTTTACATCAGAGACTTGTTTTATCAGGAATGAACCTAATTCTGTTCTAGCATTTTTTACAGATATTTTCTAGATGTATGGTTTTCTCCGTGCATGTTTCGCACATCTTGATTTTGAGTTTGATTAAATCAATCCTCTCAACTTTTTCTATTAGTTCTTCTTTTGTTTTATATTTCAGTACTAATGTGTGAGGTCCTCCTTCAACCATTCTGGATAGAGGAAAATTTTTCTCGTCTAGGAGACAGATAACTGGAATTTCATGTTCATAAGCATACATTAGTTCCATTCCTACACCATGTGAAGGTTCATTCACATCAGCAATGATAATACTAGATTTTTTTAGCCAATTCAGATCTCTCTCAAAAATGACTTTGGATGGAGCATCATCCATCTTTCCTGGAACAAATGGATGATAACCTTGTTCTTGAGTGTATTTAACCAAATAATTCAATAGTGAGAAATCCAATTGTTGTGCTTTGATCATTGAACATGCAATGTATACCCTCTTTTCCATTTCTAATCTAACCTTTTACTTAACTTTGGTTAAAAAAGTGTTATGAACTGAAGCAAGTTATTCTTCTTCTTGTTCAGCCATTTTCTTAAGAACACTCAAAGCTCTTAATGCAATTGTTGTTTCTTCAATATTTGCTCCCCAAAGACCTCCTTTATCTTGAATTGCTAACAGATAAAGAGCAGCTTTTTTCAACAACAATGAATCAGCTGTTTCACTTGGCGCTAAAGCTTGTATGACATACCCTGTTGTTCCTATGTTTCCTGACCATGAGCCTTCAATGAATTGAGTACCTCCTATAGCTTGAGTGAATTGCTGTCTCTTAGTTGGAGCTCTTCGTATATCATGTAAAGCGCGCATCAAACGAGCAAACATTTCAATTGGAGTTTTACCTGTTTGTGATGTTGAGAATCTTGCATATCCTCGTTTTACTACGATTTCAATACAGGCTGAGAACAATGTTGCTAATCTATCTAGTAATTTTATGTTTCCTGTCACATCAGCAACATAACCCATTATTACATGTAGTGGAGTAGTTCTGGATCGTAAGTTTGGTGTAAATCTGTTTAATTTGTTTATGAAATCCCATTCAGTATCCTCGAAAATTGAATCTCTGAACTCTTCTATATCGTTTATCCTTTTATCAAATATTGTTGGATCATACAAGCTTACCGCATACATAACGTAAAATTGTTCATACGACAGTTCTAATGTTTCTACGGTTTCTACAATGGCTGATAAGTTCTCTACAGGCTTTCGTAAGTTTACAGCTACTTTACCTTCTTTTGTAGACATAATCCATTCTGTATCTAAATTATACCCAATGTTGTAGAAAAGTTCCAATACAGTAGCGGTTTCATAAATAGGATTAATCTCACCCCAATACCCTTCTTCATTTATCCTTTTCTTCAGTGCATTGATTCCTTTGTCAAATGCTTTATTAATTGGTAAATCGCCTAATTTCTTTGATTTCAATGTTTCTTCAAGTTGAGAAAATTGATATTCCAATCCAAACACTTCTGATCTTGCCACACGGGGATTGGAATAAAGGAAATAAGCTGTTTCTATTACACTTAATAAGAAAAATAAAACGATAAGAGATATGTTTAAACCGCTTATTTCTCTTAAAGCATATAGACCTGGAATTGTTGCATATAGCACAATTACAACTAAAGAAGTGACGCTCAGAATTGCTAAAAATTTATTTGTATTTTCTCCAAAGATGTCCAAATGATAATGCGCTTCAATGTAGCTTAAAATAAGAGCAATTTCCACAAATAGACCAATTGGGAAGAATATATATTTACCTGCAGGTGAGAATGCATATTGTGAACCCTCAGGTCGTGTTATTACAAAAAAATACACAAGAGTAATAGCAAAAATTGTTATTCCAAATAATATTGTCTCAAAAAATCTTCTGATTCCGATTTTTTGACCAAACTTCAAAACTCTAGTGTAAATACGATATGTCTCATAGGTCATTAGAAGAGATCGGAAGAGCGTCGTGTAGGGAAAGAGTGTAGATCTCGGTGG
>BPTM01000249.1 GCA_023705945.1 Candidatus Heimdallarchaeota archaeon | reverse complement strand
AGTGATTCTAGATAATGCTAGATAAAGTCTTTGTTCCATAAAATTATCACAAATACCACTAGCACGTGCGTAGTATTTTGAAGCTATCGCGAAGTATCGCAAAGCTTCATTGAACAGACTCTTTGTTATATACTCAGTACCCCTATCCCAGAAGAATTCAGCTCGTCTAATTATGTGAAGTTTAGTTGTTTCATCAATCTTATTGTGAAGTTCTTCCATCTCTTCGTCAAGAGATTTTAAAAAGAAATTAGCTTTCATTAATTCAGTTCTAGCATGAAGTAAATGTTTTTTGTATAAACCTGTGTTATCTAATTTTGTTTGAGCTAAAGTTTTATTATGAATATATTTTGCATGAGAAATCCTTGATTTTGCGATTAATTTATCTATTTGATTATTTTCCTCCTCCCTATTTTCAAAAAAGGTTTCGAAAAAATCTATCCCCTCATTGATTATTGTTAATTGTTGATTTGGATCTGTTTCAATTAATGTTCTGCATATTCTTATCATGCCTTCAGAGTAGTTTGTCCATTTGATCATCTCTTTGAAAACCAAATCTCCTTCCACACCTCTTGAAGCCCTTGACCTAACAATCAATTTAAGACCATCCTCAAAGTGTTTGAGAGCTTTAGAGTAGTCTCTATTGTAGAACAAATCATCCGCCTTGACTAAGTATAGCATCCCTTCATAAAAATAGGAGAGCACTTTTGCATTAACATTCTCCTCGCCTGCTTTTTGATAAGTGCTGAGAGTTTCAGAGTATTCAGCAAAAATCTTGTTTAAATCTGAATAAACGGGCTCATAATGAATGAATTTAAAATCCGAGATATTTGAGCTCAAGTATATCAAAATAATATCTCAGCGTAAGAATAAAAAATTAACTGTTGTTTTCACAACAATGAGTGTTTCTAAAACTTAATTAAAGAGCAGATTGTGAAACTAATTGAAATTCATGAGCTCTATTCAACTAATTGTATTTGATCTTGACGGAACATTAATTCAATCTAATATCAATTATATGGGAATTCGAGATGAAGTAAGGGAGATGCTAAAGGACCTTGTTCCTCCAGATGAATTCCAAATCATAAGAAATACACCCACAACTATTTTGAATCTGGTTGAACTTGTTAAGGAGAAGGATACACTAGGAGGGCTTTATGAAAAAGCTTGGCAGATCGTTGAGAAAGCTGAACGAATAGGATATGAAAATGCTAAGATAGATGATGATGTTCATTCTACTCTGAATAAATTACAATCAGAGAACTTCGATATAGCTATTTTTACAAACAATTCTAGAAAACTTACTGATTATGGTATGCAGAAATTCTTACTTGATCAATATACTGACGTTGTAATAACTAGAGATGATGTTGAAGAAGCAAAACCAAACCCTGAAGGTCTTATTAAAATCATGAAGTACTTCAACAAATCAGCTGAACAGACAATTTTCATAGGTGATTCCTGGTTAGATGCTGAAACTGCTAAAATAGCAGGTGTTGATTTTATCTATTTTGGTGATTCAAGTGCACCAGGTACTCGAAGAAAAAAGATTGAGGTTAATAAAATAATTAACAAATTAAGTGAAATATCAAACTTTATTTGATTTGATAGATATTTCTATGCGAAAGAAATTTAACCTATTTTGATTTGGCCAGAAGCATGACTGGAATTGAACCTTATATTGCTCACGATGCTGCTTTTGAATTACTTTATTTCATGGACGAAACCAATGTTACCAAAGTGGAAGAATTTGCTAGTTATCTTGAAGGACAAACCGGAATTGAAGAAGTGTTTGTAAATGAAGAGAACGAGGATTTGGACATCTTTAATGCAAATAGAGGCATTAATATCTCAGTCTTTCTAGAACCAGGATATTCTAGGAATTTTGGTAGTACATATGTAGGTATGCATGGATATCTAAATACTAATACCGATATGCATGGAATCTTTATAGCTGCTGGTCCTGGCATTAAACAAAATGTCACAATTGCTGGAATTAGCATGATTGATATAGCACCTACAGCATTATCACTGTTGGGTTCTCTAAGTGATTTTGAAACAGAAGGCACTGTATTGAGTACTGCAATAGGTGATAGAACAACTGAATTTCTTAACCCTAATTACGTTGTTGAGTCAGGAATAAGTTTAATCCCTGCTATAGCTTTCTTCATAATAGTTCCAATAATAAATACTATTCGTAAGAAGAAGAAATGAGTTTCTTCTTTTTTCTCTTTTTTCTAATAAAAAGCAATTATATACTAGTGTGCATATTGTAATTTGATACTAATGAAATTAAGGTTAGTTTTCAGAGGGATGCTTACTCTAACATTCTTATGGGGGTTAGTGTATGCACTTGTAATGGGCGCTGTTGCGTTAGCATATTATTATGGTAGTTTTACAGAAGCACTAGGAATGTCTGCTTTTATCCTATTTCCCGTGGTTGTGTCTCTGGGTATAATTTTACTGCAGTTTCTAATATCTCCTTGGCTGTTAGATCTGAGTTTTAGATGGATGCACAGAATGACTTGGATAGAAGTATCACAGCTACCTCCACACCTTGCTCAATATATTGTGGATCAGAGTCAACTTCATAATATCTCGATTAAGAAAATTGGAATGATACATGATAATATGCCAACAGCTTTAACATATGGAAGATTCAAAAAGAATGCACGAATAGTTCTTTCTGATGGAATTCTCAACTTACTAACTCCAGAAGAACAGAAAGCAGTTGTAGGTCATGAAATAGGTCATATTGTCCACATGGATTTCTTATTCATGACAATAGCCTCGGCTGTGCCAATGATTATGTATACTTTCTACATCTTTTCTCGAGGTTTACTTAGATCTGGAGCTTTATCAAGTGGAGGAGACAATAAAGCAGGCGCAGCTATTGCTGCAGTGGCTGTAGTAACTGTCGTCGTTTCCTATCTCTTCTATTTAATCAGTCAATTTCTTGTTCTTTTCCTTAGTAGAGTTCGTGAATACTATGCTGATAGATTCTCAGGAGAACAAACAAGGAATCCTAAAGCACTTTCAACGGCTTTAGTCAAAATTGCTTATGGTATGATAAGCGCTCAAGCTCAATATTCTGAAACAATAAATGACAAAACTGTTGATAGAAGAACAAGAGTAAGAACATATCGCAGATCATCTATGTACTCAAACTCTACCAGATCATTGAACATTTTCGATATCAAAGCTGCCAAAGGTTTAGTAATGACCGCTTATGCTCAATCCACTGGAGGAGAACTCGATCCTGGTATGATTGTCAAAGCAGCTGCTTGGGATCTTGAAAGTCCATGGGGTGGTTTCCTTGAATTGCAATCTACTCACCCTTTAACTGCAAAACGGCTTCTAGCTTTAGATGATTTAGCAGAAGAAATTAATCTGAAACGAGCGTATCCTGCACTTGGCACAGATCAAATCAAAGAAACACTCTGGGATGAGTTTTTAGTGGACGTTTTCCTATATTACATTGTTCCTATACTCACTTTTGTACTTCCAGGATTGGGTGCTTTATCCTACTTCTATGGTTCTAGTACAGAGTGGATGTGGATAGGTATTGGTTCTGGTTTTGGGTTAGCTGCTCTGTTATGGATTTGGAGAGTAGTTGTTCGATATCCTAAATTAGATGAAGGAATTCCACTAATCAATGCAATGACCGCAGTAACTGATATAAGCGATGATGGATATGCAGAAGCCTCTCCATTCAGAGGAAAACCTATAAGATTGCAGGGAACCATTATTGGTAGAGGTACACCAGGATATTACTTAAGTGAGGATGTTGTTCTTCAAGATCCTTCAGGAATTATTACTCTGGATTATAATCCTCTTTTTGGTTTTATGAGATTTTTTACTGCTCTATTCAGAGTTGATAGACTGATTGGAAACCAAGTGACAGTAATTGGATGGTACAGAAGAACACCAAGACCTATTGTTATGATTAAACGAATGGAAACACCAGATGGTCAAGTATTTCGTTCAAACAAGAATATAGCCGGTTGGATATTTGTAGGACTTTTAGCTTTAGGGGCTTTAGTGTGCATTTTTATGGGCTTACCACCAATTGCATGGTGATCCTTCCCCCTTTTTCTTTTTCTTTGTAACAATGTGTTAAAACATCAAAGTTAAATAATCACAAAAAAAGTTGTTTTCATTCTGGTGAAAGCAATGGCTGAGAAAAAGACAAGTACAAAAGAAAAAGCCAAAGAAAAAGTTGAAGAGACCATAGAAGAAGAGAAAGAAGAAACAATTCTCGAAAAATATCAAAAAGCCGGAGAAGTTGCTAAAAGTGTTCTGCAACATGTAAAAGAAATGGCTAAACCTGGTGTTAAAGGTCTAGACCTCTGTGAAACTGCAGATAGAATGATTGAAGAAGCAGGAATGAAAACTGCTTTTCCACTAAATGTGTCTGTTAATAATCATTGTGCTCATTATACCTGTCCTTGGGAATATGACCTTGTTCTTAAGGAAGGAGATGTTGTAAAGCTTGATGTAGGTGTTCATTATGAAGGCTTCATAGCAGATACAGCAGTAACTGTAGCATTTGATGATGTTCATAATGACCTGATTAAAGCCAGTAGAGAGGCAACAGAAACAGCTGTAAAAGTAATTCGCGTTGGTGGATATACTGGAAAATTGGGTGATTTGATAGAAAGTATCATTGAAGGATATGGATTTACAACAATTAAAGATCTATCAGGTCATATGCTAATGCAATATAGAGTCCATGGTCCCAAAACTATTCCAAATGTTGCAGGAAGAAAAGGTAATCTTATTCTTCAAGATGAAGCATTTGCTATAGAAACATTCGCTTCGACTGGAGCTGGAGAATCTGGTCAAGATAGAAATAAGTTGTTTATTGTACGTCTAGCTGATGGAAGATTTCCACTAAGAACAGACGCAGCAAAACAAATTCGAAGACTTCTTGATAAGGAATATAACCGTTTACCAGTATCTACCCGATGGATCTATAAGCATGTAGGTGTCGCAAAGGCTAAGATGGGCTTGAGGGAACTAAAGCAAGTAGGTGCATTGTATCAATATCACGTTTTATCTGATACAGCAGGTTCATTTGTGAGTCAGCACGAGCACACCGTTTACATGACACCTGAAGGACCTATTCGTACAACATAATAATCCCTTCAAATTTTCTTTCTTTTGTTTCTTTTAACTTATACACATGCTACTCTATTTTCATTAATATTAACCTAAAACATTTTTAAACTTTGTAAAGTTCTTGACACATATGAAATTAATCCTCAGCATTGATCAAGGAACAACAGGAACACGTTCAATTTTATTTAACTTTAAAGGAGAAGAAATAGCCAAATCTTATGAAGAACATAAGCAAATCTTCCCTTCCCCAGGTTGGGTAGAACATGATCCATCTGAAATTTGGTTGAATACATTAAAGACAATTAAGGATACTGTTAATATTATAAAAATGGATTTTTCTGAAATTTCAGGAATAGGTGTAACTAATCAAAGAGAAACAATAGTTGCTTGGGATAAAAATACTGGGATTCCTTTGTACAATGCGATAGTTTGGCAATGTAGAAGAACTGCAGGAATATGTGATGAATTAAAAAACTCAGGTTATGCTGAAATCTTCAAGAAGAAAACAGGATTAATGTTAGACCCCTACTTCTCTGGAACAAAGATAAAGTGGTTATTAGAGAATTCAGAAAAAATAAAGGACAATTTAGCTGCTGATTCATTGGCAGTTGGAACAATTGACAGTTGGTTAATCTATAATTTAACAGGTAATCATGTCACTGATTATTCAAATGCTTCCAGAACTCTTCTTTTTAATATTCAAACTGGAACTTGGGACGAAGAATTACTTGAAATCTTAAAAATACCTAAACATATACTTCCAGAGGTTCGTCCAAGCAGCGATAAAGAAACTTATGGAGATGTAGATTCTCTTTTCAAACACCCTATACCTGTTGCTGGTAATGCGGGAGATCAACAAGCAGCTCTTTTTGGACAAAATTGCTTTGATCAAGGAGAAGTAAAAAACACCTACGGAACTGGAAATTTTATGCTGATGAATACAGGCAGTGATGTCATCCATTCTGAAAATGGTCTTCTTACTACCATTGCATGGAAATTAGATGATACAATCACATATGCTTTGGAAGGTAGTGTTTTCATCACAGGAGCAAGTATTCAATGGTTAGAACAAGGATTAGGTATATTGAAAGATAAATCAGAACTTGCAGACATAATGAATATTAATCCCACTACTGAAGGAGTTTATTTTGTCCCAGCTTTTGTGGGATTGGGAGCTCCAGATTGGGATCCTTATGCTAGAGGAACAATTGTTGGTCTTACTAGAGGATCTACACGTGAGCATATTATTAGAGCAGCTTTAGAATCCATATGTTATCAATCTGAGGATGTTTTCAAGGCGATGAATATTGATTCTGGAATAGATATCTCGACACTCAGAGTTGATGGTGGAGTTACAAAATGTTCCCCATTACTACAATTTCAAGCTGATATCTCAAACGTTAATGTTCAAAAACCAACAATTACTGAAACAACTGCACTTGGTGCAGCATATTTAGCTGGTTTGGCTGTCGGTTACTGGGAAAACCTAGAAGACATTAAACGTAATTTCTTGATTGCGCAAGAGTTCTTACCTTCTATGGAATCACAGAAAAGAAAAGTACTAATAAATAACTGGAAAAAAGCTAAAAATAGATCGAAAAATTGGATAGAAAACTGATTATTTCACCCATTGTTTTAATAAATCATCTTCTAATCGTATTATATTTTATTTATAACACAAAAAAATCGTATAAGTAACATTTATACTATCTTTTATACTGAAAATATAATAGGTATCTGTCTAATATATTCACGAATAATATCAAACAACTAGATTATTTAAAGCTATAAACATAAAATAATAAAATTAAAAGAACATCTATTTAAATTTAGTAAAACAAGTTAAAGGAAGAATATACCATTTGCTAGGTAAACTATTTCAAAGCTATACGCGCTAAAAACTGAATCTGCGTCTGGTATTTGTCCTTCCCTAATGTGTCTTACACAATCATTCTTCCTATTTTCTATTTTATAGCATGGTTTTCTATTCTAGTAACTTGTTTTTGATATATTGAATCATTTATCTCAGTGACTAAATACGTAATCACTCAAATGAACAGACTCTTAACCTAATTACCTATCTTTTCAATTAAACAATAACTTCATTTGCTTAACGTATTACAAAACATTTTTTTACTGTAATAAATTGACTAAGTATCGAGACTTGAGAATGGGGTAAACGATTGACAACATTACACGATTATATTGGGGAAAACGACAAAAAACTCGAAGAGGAAAGAAAAAGAGAGACGGAATTGCACACCGAACTTTTAGAACAAATTCAGCGTCAACAAAAACAAGAAGTTAATTTTACAGGGTTTGATGGCAAATTAAGTGAATTGGTGGATGGAATAAGAACAATTCCTAATTATAACAATATGAAGGGTTATATCAGAGAAAAAATTCTACCAAAGAATCCTGATATAAATTATAAAAAATTATCAGTTCTTGCAGGAGTGCATCAAGGAGTTGCTTTAGTAATCATGTATGACCTCTACAATGATAAATTAGAAGCAGAATTTAATGATCTCCAAGATCCTACATTAGATTATCATTACCAAGATTAAATCTGATAATATTTAGAGCCCTTTGTTTAATCTTTCGCTCAAAGATTTAGGAAGACCTAATTCTTTCATTTTTTCTTGTACAGGTTTATGGTCATATTTTATGTGAACCATTGTCACATTGAGTGGTGTTGTGTTTACAATAGCATAGTGTGCACCAGGTTTACCATTTCTTGGTTGCCCTATAGATCCAGGATTGAGAAATTGGAATTTCTTATATTTGTCTTTAATTGGAACGTGAGTATGACCTACAAAGAGCATGTCTGTCTTAGTTTTTTTAGAAGCTTCCTTGAGCATGGTTTTCCATTCACTATCATTAAACGCATCAAAATAATCAAATGTATGAAATGGTGATCCATGAACAAGGTATATTTTCTTGCCATTTCTTTCTATGATTTTCTTACGAGGTAGTTTTGTTAACCAAGTTAGATTATCCTTATTAAGGAATTTCTTGGTCCAAGTAATCAGTTCATAAGCTGTAGGATTAAAATAGAAAGAAGGTTCATCACCTATTACACCTGCATCGTGGTTACCTAACATACTTATCGAACATTTTTCTCTAACAAGATCAACACACTCATTTGGAAAAGGATAGTAACCAACAATGTCCCCTAAACAGATGATTTCATCAATATTTCGGCGTTTTTCAATATCTTTTAGAACAGCCTCTAATCCATAAATATTAGAATGTATATCGGAAATAACTGCTATTCTTACCAAATAAACCCACCTATACGATTGTTGTTGAGCCCTTAACATCAAGTTAGTTGTGTATATTTGAAATTTGTTATCGTAAATAATTCTTACTGTCAAAAGAGCTTAATTAGTAAAACTTTTCAAGAGGCTATTTTCTGTGTTCCCATGAGTTTTGAAACCTCCATAGGTTCCATTGAGATTCGTAACCCTCTAATACTTGCTTCGGGGGTGTTGGGAACTACTTACTCAACTCTTCAACGAGCATATGAAACTGGTTTAGGAGCAGTTATAACAAAAAGCATAGGACCACGAGCAAGAAGTGGAAATCCTAACCCAAGTGTGTTTGCTTTGCATGAAATTAGAAGTTTAATCAATTCTGTAGGCTTAGCAAATCCTGGATATCAAACATTTAGAAATGACATTGAACAATTAGCAAAAAGTGAGATACCAACAATAGTTTCTATCTTCGGAGAAAATCAAACAGAATTCTCAGAAGTACTCGATGGATTAAAAGATCTTAAAATCCTAGGTTTCGAATTAAATTTAAGTTGTCCAAATACTGAGAAAGGAGGATCACAAATAGGAACTGATTCTGATGCAGTATTCAATATAGTAAAAACATTGAAATCCAAAACTAATCTTCCACTATGGGTAAAACTAACTCCTAATGTTAGTGATATAGTAGAAATTGCAAATGCAGCGGTTAAAGGAGGGTGTGATGCTCTCGTTGCAATTAATACTCTAAAGGCCATGGTTATAGACATTCAAACCAGACAACCAATTTTAGGTTTCAAGAGAGGAGGATTGTCAGGTTCAGCAATAAAACCGATAGGAATCCGTTATATTTTTGACCTCTATGAAAGTTTAGGGAAAAGAATCCCACTCATTGGAGTAGGGGGGATTTACAAAGGAGAAGATGTCGTAGAATATCTCCTAGCTGGCGCAACTGCTGTCGAAATTGGATCAGCAATTGGTGTTGCTTATCCTGAAAACATGGTCAGATTCATAATAATGAAAGTTAAGAAATACCTGAAAGAACACAACTATTCATCTATTAGGGAGATTACAGGGGGAGCCCACAAATGACGAGACAAACATTACCCAACACTAAACCAATTATGTGTAAAATTATTAAAAAAGAAGAAGAGTGTGAAGATACTTACACATTTCTACTTGAAGTTCCTGTAAAAGTACAAGGAGCAAAACCTGGTCAGTTTATTATGTTGTGGGTGCCTGGCGTGGATGAATTTCCATTAGGAATAGCGGGTTTTGAAAATGATGTATTGGAAATAGGTGTAGCTAAAATGGGTAAGGGAACTGAAGCTTTGCTTAAGAAGGAAATAGGAGACTATTTGGGGATAAGAGGATTTTATGGAAAACCATTCCAACCTCCAAAAACAGTGAAAATCAATCACCTATTAATTGGTGGTGGTTTTGGAATGACACCATTAAAGCTGCTTACAACCTATTTATTACGTCAAGAAGAAAAACAAAAAATTCATGTATTTGAAGGTGCAAGAACCAAAAGTAGGTTGATGTATTTAGAATGGTTTCAACATCTACATGACGAAGAAAAACTTACCTTTCATGCATGTACCGACGATGGTTCATATGGATCTCAAGGATACCCAACTGTTGACTTGGAAAATTTTCTGAAAGAAGCTGAAGGTCCTTCTATTTTCTACGTAGCAGGACCAGAACGTATGATGAAGGTAATTTTTGACATTGGCAAAAAATACGATAAAGTCATAGATATGCAAATGAGTCTCGCTGATAGATATATGCGATGCGGTTTTGGAGTATGCAGCTATTGTGCGGTAGATCCAACAGGATGGCGAATCTGTGTTGATGGGCCAATATTCAATATGAAACAGCTGGAACAAATAACTGATTTTGGTGTATATAAGAGGCTTGAGACTGGAGAAAAAGAGAGGATCTAAACAATGGTAATATTTTCCAATCTTAGGGTATGGGATATACAAAAAAGAGAATTTGTTAAACGAGATTTAGATTTTCAAAAAGATGAAACAACAATCAAAACCTCTGACACTAAAATAGATGCGTCTGAACTTATTGCTATCCCTCCTTTGGTTGATATTCATGTTCATTTTCGAGAACCAGGATATGAGTATAAGGAAAATATATTATCAGGTTCAGAAGCAGCATTTTCTAGCGGAATTTTCACCGTTCTAGATATGCCAAACACCAACCCTATTACAGATTCAGTAGCAACTATTTTACAAAAGAAGGAATTAGCCCAAAGGCAGAATTATGTTCATGTTTTAGTAGCTTCTGCATTAACTGAAAAAAATTTTTCAAACCTAGAAGAAATTGAAAAACATGCTGATGCTTACAAAGTTTTTATGTCAGAATCTTTCGGAAACCTTTCAATCAGTTATGAAACATTAGAAAAAAGTTTAGCTAAACTTGAAGATTTGGAGTCAAGGAAACCTATCTTCTTTCATGCTGAGGACCCAGAAATTCTTGAACAAAGCAAATCATATAGTAGTCATAATAGACGAAGACCTCCCGAAGCAGAAGCTAGCGCAATTCAGCAAGTTCTATCTTGGGCTCTTGATTTTCCTGAGTTGAAATTCCACATAACTCATATTAGCAGCGGTTTATCATTGAGAATTTTAGAAATATCAAAACATGAAAATGTAACTTTGGACACTTGCCCTAGATACATATACTTAAACCAGACCTCTGAGATAGAAGAAAAATTAAAACAGGTGAATCCTCCTCTTAGAAATAGTATTGATAGTGCTATGCTTCTGAAATCCTTAGCTACCGGACTCATAGATATGGTGAGTTCAGATCATTCTCCTCATACTCTCGAAGAAAAACTGGAGAAATCTGTCAGTGGAATGCCAGGTGTTCAAGAACTTGTTCCATCAATACTTTCTTTGATAAATAAAATGGAAATAGAATGGGATAGGGTGATAGAATCTCTATATGAATTTCCTTCTGCCTTACTCAACCTACCGAAAATAGATTTAAGTCAAAATATGATTGTTTTGAACATGTCTGACCCGATAGAAATAACTAAAAACTGGGTAAAATCAAAAGCTAACTGGTCTCCATTTGAGAATCAGATGTTTGTTGGTCAGATGCTTTATGCTGTTAAAGAAGGTAAAATAGTGTTCGAGAATGGGAATTATCTTAACCGGAAATAGGTAATGAGTTACAAAACAATAATTAAAAATGGTTGATTCATTCTATACTTATGAGTGTTCAAACACCTGTATTTGTTAAAAAATACGCGGAAGTAACAAAGAAGAAAAACAGTATTCTTAGTGTTGGTTTGGATCCAGCGATACCTCGTCAAAGAGAAAAAAATGTTATACCTACAGAGGATAGAATAAACTTTATGGAGAATATCATAGATTTGGTTGCTCCATATACAAGTGTAATAAAAATAAATCGTCAATATACTTTAGGATTAACTATTGACGAAATTCGTACAATTAACAGGCAGATACATTCAAAGCAAATGCTCTCCATGTCTGATCATAAACTAGGAGACATAGGTTCTTCTAATGAATCAGCTATTTTCTGGTTTAAAGAGGAAGAATTTGATGCTTTTACATTTAATCCCTATAGTGGTAATGTGCTTGAAGCAACAGAAATGGCTCATAAAATTGATTTAGGCATTATAGTACTTACCTTGATGTCAAACCCACAAGCAATACTACAAAAACACTCTAAAGTACAAGGAAAACCCCTTTTTCAACATATTGCCAGTTTATGTAAAGAAGCTAAGTCTGATGGTTGTGTTATCGGAGCAACAGCTCATGTTGAACCATCTGATATTTTAGAAATTAAGCGAATTGTTGGTGACAATACACTTGCACTGGCACCCGGAGTAGGTGCTCAAGGCGGAAGTGCTGAAACTTTGCTTAAGAGTTTTGGTACAAAAACCATGGTTAATGTAAGCAGAGGTGTAATTTATTCTCAATCTCCAGAGGAAAAAGCGAAAGAAATTCAAGAAATGCTTAACGGTTTTTTATAAACTAGATCGGAAGAGCGTCGTGTAGGGAAAGAGTGTAGATCTCGG
>BPTM01000248.1 GCA_023705945.1 Candidatus Heimdallarchaeota archaeon | reverse complement strand
CAGTAAGAAAAATCATCACGAAACCTATGAGAACTTGTAAGCTCTTCTTGCTTAACAATATAAATAATATTCCACATAAGAAACAAATAAAAGCAATTGACAAGATGAAACTCAGATATACCATTGTTCATCATCTCTCTTTTTTGATTGAGTGTAAAGTTCAGTTAAGATTAAAATGAATGCAATAAACATTGCAAAAATTATTATTAGAAGCATTGTTCGATAATCTGGATTAAAGGCAAATAAACTAGCAAGAGGGGGGTTCGTTACTGCTATCATTCCTTCATCCAAAACAGAAAATACTAGGAATCCAAATAGTGAAGCAAAAACGAGAACAATAATTGTATTTATAACAAGTTTTGATCCTTTGCTGTCTGTAATTTCAACATCTTCTGAAGAATCAGTATTTAAGCTATAGAAGAATAAACCTAAGAATAGAACATAAGAGAGACTCATGTTTATAATAAACAATAATATCTGGTTAACAGCTAGAAAAATGATGGAAAAAGCCGAATATGCAAAAATATGAAACACATATTTGCTTCTTTTTTTTGTTAGAAAACCTTTACTTAGAAAGCCTAAAGCAAAGGATCCTCCAATATAGAAGTAACACTCAAGAATCTCTTCAGGTAGAATTATTATCCAAATAGTGACAAATGTAATTACAGTTGCTTGGATTAAAAACCAATGAAAATTCTTTAATTTTGAAATATTTGGCAACGATAGAAAGATAATGTTGATGAAACTAAGAAAACTTAGTATAATTGTACTCAACAGATATGACATTCCAAACATTACTGGTCAAAGAAGGATAAGGAAAAGGAAAAATAAAAGTTTTTGGGAGAAGAATCACGTTATTTTCGTTTTATGTTTCCGTTTTTTCCGAAAAATGTAGAATAAGACAAATGTTAATCCAGTTATAGTTATGAAACTAAGGGGACTATCATAAAGCCCTGCTGTTGCTTCACCAAGAAATTGTGTTTCGGTGAATATAGGTACTGAAACATTATATTCAGGAAAAGTTGGATATTCAGGTACCAAAGGACTTCCTGCGCCAAATGTCGTAAAATTCCCAGTAGTATAATTTATCCCTAAATCTATTCTGTATTGAAGATTAACTCCTTCATATTCAATTAGATTTATGAAGTAGATAGGAGTATTATACTGCAAGTTAACACTTATATCATCAAAGAGTGGATCAGGGTAATAGAGTACTTGCCATCTTGCTTGCGATTCTTCTGGTATTCTCAATCTCCATCTAGCATTAAGAATAATTCTGAACAATTCAGTTTCTGTTTGGTATCCTAGATGTGATAAATCGAATGAATTTATACCATAAAAACCAAAATAAACGTCCATCTTTGTGTCATCATCTGAGTCTAGACCTATTATGTTGAAATACAAATTAGGTCTTTCATACTCACCTACTGATTCGTTCAAACCGCCATCATCCTGGGGGTCAAAGAGTAGGATACGCTTCTCATCGCTTCCGATTCTCATTACTCCTTCAAAATCCCACTCTTCCTCTTCTTCCTCTTGTGCCTGTATAGAATAATAGAAAGATGAAGTGATAAAAATTGTTACAATCAAGAAACTTGACATTACTAAATACTTGTTTTTCATTTCTTTATTCTCCTAACAGTCTGTTTAATTGTTAATAGAACAATTATGCCACCAAATATTGCTATAGATGCTAGAAATGGGAAAGCAACTTTAAAATTATGAGTTCTAGGTAAAGATGTTCTCAAGAAATTCTGAGCTATAGTTACATTATATTGAGGCCACCAATAATCTTGATTCTCAGGTTCTTGGGGATCTTTATACAATGGTGCTTCTGCACCATAGGTAGTAAAATTACCATATATAACTGTTTGATCTTTATTTATTTGTTGCCAGATACCAACACTACCAGGTTGACTATTCAATAGTACTATATTTATCGGTAATCTTAGTATTCCTGTATCACCAATAAATAATTCATCTTTATGTGTATAGCTTATTTTGTTTATAATTGATTGATATATTGGTGCAAGAATTGCATCATACTCAGCTGATTCACCATCCATTACATCTTCATCTATGGTGGACCAAAACATTCCTTCACCTGTAATATTGAAACCATATGTTCCCCCCAAACTTGTGGATTCAAAGAAGTCTGAATAATGTGGGGCGTTTCGTATAGGTTGTATTCCATATAATGCAACCAGAGCGTCGACACCCGTTATATTGTCTTGTTCCAAACAAAATAGAAATGTTCGCATTCGCAAAGGATCAACAGAAAAGGAAGGAACAATTTTCACTCGATATTTCTGCTGAGTAACAAGGCCTTGAAACTCCCAAGTTTCCTCCCCAACAGCAGCATTGATAGTGGTTGTTGAAGGAGAAAGGAAAGGAGCTATTAAAAGCGAAATTATGAATGTTATACTTATTAATCTGGAATGTTTCACTCATTTTCCTCCAAATCATATCTTCTGAAAGAAAGGTTTGTATGACATTTATAAAGATTATTGATAAGTTCTTATTTGTGAAAAAACTGTTTTTATACAAAAGGTTAAATCGTAAATTTTAAATCGTTAAAAGAAATTCTTAAACCAGATGTCATGGCTAGAGAACAGAAAACGCATCCATTCTTTTAAAGAGATAATGGAAGTTATCGCCCCATATTTAGCAAAAAGTGTTCCTCTGTTTATTTTTGTTAGTTCTGTTGCATTCTTAGCAGCTGTTTTAGGTTTGGCGACGCCTTTACTGATAAGAGAAGCCATCAATAACGCTATCGATTCAAAGAACATACCTTTCATTTGGATCATTGGAGGAGCAGTATTAGGGACAGCTATAGTTGGGGGAGTTATGCAGTTCCTATCTAGATACTATGCAGCTGTTTATGCCCAAAGAGTGATTTTTGATTTACGAAATGACATTTATAAAATACTCCAGCAACTGAGTTTGGAGTTTTATGATGATGAAAATACAGGTCAAATAATGACTAGAGTAACTACAGATCTTAATGCGATTCAAGGGTTCGTTAGTTTCACAATTAGATTGGTCATGAACGGTGTTATCTTCTTTATTGGAGCATATATAGCTATGCTCATCATGAGCTGGCAGCTAGGTTTAATACTTGTTGCACTGTTTCCCGGATTTATCTGGTTAATTTATTGGTTTAGCACTAAAGTTAGACCATTGTTTTATCAGGCACGTAAGCAATTTGGAGCGGTCACATCAGTATTGCAAGAAAATGTTACTGGGGCTCATATTGTTCGCGGGTTTGCTCAAGAGGAAAATGAGATTGCAAAGTTTGATGACTCTAACATTGTTTATAGAGACCTAAGAGTTAAAACACAAGTTTATAGAGCAATATATTTCTCAAGTATGACCTTGCTTATTGGAGTTGGCACAACTTTAGTAATTGTTGTTGGGGGGATTTTCGTTACTAATGGAACTCTTGATTTAGGAGATTTTATAGCCTTTTTATCTTATTTAGCTTTATTACCTGGACCCACAAGACAACTAACTTGGTTAGTAGGGATAATTCAGAGAATGTTAGCAAGTGGAGATAGAATTATAGAATTAATCAGTGCTAAAAGAGAAGTTCAAGAGGATCCTAAAGCTATAGACCCCCCTAAGTTTAAAGGCGATATCGAATATCAAGAAGTTCATTTTGAATATGAAGAAGGAATAACAATTCTGAAAAACATTAATATAAAGATTCCACATGGACAGAAAGTTGTTGTTTTGGGAGGAACTGGTAGTGGGAAGAGTAGTTTTGTAAATCTGTTAGTGAGATTTTATGACCCCTTAGAAGGTCGAGTACTCATTGATGGAAAGAACATAAAAAATTATAAATTGAAGAAAATGAGACAGCAAATTGGTTTGGTACTCCAAGAAACTATGTTATTCAATGACACTATAAAGGAAAATATTGCATTTGGTAAACCAGATGCTACAATTGATGAAATTATTTCAGCAACTGATGCAGCAAAAATTCATGACTTTATTTCAGAGCTTCCTGATAAGTATGAAACAAAAGTTGGAGATAGAGGAATAACATTATCAGGAGGACAGAAACAAAGAATATCAATTGCTCGGACTCTTCTGATAGATCCTACAATACTCATTTTTGATGATTCAACAGCTTCGGTAGATGCAGAAACTGAAGCTCGGATTCAAGAAGCTTTGGACATATTAAGTCTTGGAAGAACCACGATAATAATCTCACAACGCATTTCCTCTGTACACTATGCGGACAGAATTTTAGTTTTTGAAAAGGGAAAAATAGTTCAAGATGGGACTCATGATGAACTTATAGAAGTTGGAGGTTTATATCTCAAAATCTACGAAACTCTTGCACAAAGTTATGTAGAGGCTAGTGCTATAATTGATACCGACACCAAATACAGGAGGAAGGATTAATGGGTTGGGCAGTTCATTATATGGCAAGAGAGGAGCAAGAAAGAGAAAAGAAATATTCTGATTGGACTTTATTCAAGCGATTATTTCGGATTTTTGGATATTACAAAACTGAAACAATATCTGTTATTGCCATCGTTTTAACGGTCTCTCTTTTTTCCACATCCATACCTATACTAATGCAACAAATAATTGATATGTTTATCAAACCTGGAATAACAGATTTCACTACACAAATTATAATCATGGGTGCGTGTTATCTCGTATTCATTATTTTGAACTTCTTTCTTATCTTAGCAAGAACAGTTTTCTTTGCAAGATTGGGTCAAAAACTGATTTATCGAATTAGAAATGATTTATTTGCTAAACTTCAATATCTTTCATTTGATTACTATACAGAAACTGAATCAGGAAGAACAATTTCTAAAGTCACCAATGATGTTGATGCTTTAGGAGAATTGCTTACAACAGGATTAATTGATATTTTTGCAGATTTAGTAAGCTTAATTTGGATATTAATAATTATGTTTATTTATGATGTGCAACTGACATTATTCACATTTACTGTGATACCTATTCTGCTAATTACAGCATTTTTCTTCCAAAAAAGAGTTAGGTCTGTTTATAGAAAAACAAGAGTTGCAATAGCTAAAGTTACAGCTAATTTGCAGGAAACAATTACTGGAGTCAGAGTTACCAAAGCCTTATCTAGGGAGGAGAAAAACATCGAAAACTTCCATGATTTGAACAAAGAAAATTATGATGCGAACGTAGAAGCAGCGAGTGTATCTTCGCTATTTATGCCTTTGATTCAAATTATCGCTGCGCTTGGAAGTACAATTGTAATCATCTTTGGAGGGTCTGCATTCATATCTGGGGAAATTTCTATTGGAGTGCTCTACGCATTTTTAGATTATTCGAATCGTTTCTTTGCACCTGTGATTAGTCTCTTCACTTTCTATACAATTATACAGTCAGGATTTGCAAGTGCCGAAAGAATTTTTGATGTTCTAGATGAACAACCATCTGTTAGATCGGAAGAGCGTCGTGTAGGGAAAGAGTGTAGATCTCGGTGGTC
>BPTM01000247.1 GCA_023705945.1 Candidatus Heimdallarchaeota archaeon | reverse complement strand
TAGTTATTTTTGATTCTGATCTTGCCAATCCTGAAAAAGGAATCAAGGTTTGGAACGCCATTTTAGAAGCTGGTAAAGAAGTAGGTATTGTTCTCTGTGGTCTTGGTGCTCGAGATGCTCTAAGAATTGAAGCTGGTCTACCTCTTTATGGTGAAGACATTCATGAAGAAGTTAACCCTGTTGAAACTGGTTACGACTTCAAAATGTTCTGTAGTCATTTCAAAGAACCTTTCTACTTTGGTAAAGAAGCTCTCCAAAAAGCCAAAAATGAAGGTGTAAAAATCAAGCATGTTGGTATCAAACTTTTAGAAAAAGGTATTCCTCGAGCTGATTATGATATCCTCAATTCTGCTGGAGAAAAAATAGGTTACATGGTTAATGGTGTCCGTTCCCCTGTCATTGGTAATGTAGGTGTTGGTATGGGTTTTGTTGACATTAAATATGCTGTACCAGAGACTGAAGTTTTAGTGCAAATTCGTAAGAAACAGGTTAAAGCTAAAGTAGTTAAACTCCCATTCTACGACCCTAAGAAGTGGGGTCGAAGAAGAGAAGCTTAATTTTTTTCCTTTTCTTTCTTTTTAAAAAATCAATAATTATCTTTTTCTTTAGCTACTTCAATATTTTCTATTAAAATAAGCTAAATTTTTTCTACTTCCTCTTCATCAATATATTCATCAAAATCATCTTCAAAATCTTCATCTCGTTTTCTTAGATATTCATCAGGATCTTCCCAAATGGGTATTTTTGCATTATTTATGTGCTCATTCAAGAAAATTAATGCTGCTGTATCCAAATCTAATTCCCCTCCCTTCTTTCTTCTCTTCCTTTTCTCAGCAAATTTTTCTAGAAATTCAGGTGGAGATTCATATTCTATCTCGTATTTTTCCCTTATAACATCAGGATTTATCTCATCTATTCTATGGACGAGAGCCCAAGCTCCTCTCATTGGGTCAGGTAATTTTTCTGAACGCTTAAGACCAAGTAAAACTTGATCTCCTAATGATAGCTGTTTTGGTATAACCCCAGGTGTATCATAAATCCTCAATCTGGTGGTTATTCTTAATACTTGTAATGCCCTTGTAAATCCAGGAACAGGAGCCACTGGAGCACTTGATCTACCTTTCAAGATATTGATTAGTGAACTTTTACCAGTGTTTGGCAACCCTATAAAACAAGCGGTGATGTAAAAGAAATCTTTTCCTACTGCTCGAATTATTTTATTCCTTAAAATTGAAGTACTAAGCCTTTCTCTTGCTGAAGTTGGTATAACTTTTATTCCTTCTTCTTGCAAGATATCCTTCCACTTCTGTACAACAGGATCAGGAACTAAGTCTACTTTATTCATTGCAACAAAAAGTTGTTTTGATCTATTACGTAAAACTAAATTTTCAAATTTTTTTGCTCGAGATAATGTAGGAAATCTTGCATCTATTACTTCGACTATTACATCACTCCCATGTATCATTCTACGTACCATAGTATCAAAGTCTCTTTTCTTAGATGATGCACTCATTTTCCTCTTGGGCATTGTAATCACGTTCTTTGTGAATTTCTTTAATACTCTTTAGGGGGACTTACATCAGGGTGTCCTGTATCAAAGGGACCTTTTCTCTTTCTTGTAGGATCTGGATGTAAGGGTCCAGGAAATTTAGGATCTCGGAAATGTGCTTCTATTACTTTTTTGAGTCTTTCAACTTCTTGTTCCAATTTTCTAACTCTTTCCTCTAAAGGTAAAAGTTTTTTTTCCATACATGTACTAATAGCGTGAAAGATATAAACGATACGTTTCTAGTCTTCTTATGAAATTTCATGATGCTCACTGTCATATTTCCCGAAAGAGCTTTCTCAAGGAGTTTGATATTAGTCCCTCAATGGAAGTATGGAGAAATATGGGATTAGAATACGTAATTGGAGTGTCAACCAAACTTTCAGATTCTAAAAAGATAGTAGAAATGCAAAGTTCGTACAAAGAGATTATACCAGGCATAGGAATTCACCCTTGGAGCGCTAAAATTCCTTTAACTGAAGAAATCAAATTCCAATTTCTTGATTTGGCCAAGTTGTGTGATGTGTTAGTGATTGGAGAGATTGGCCTTGATCATCATTTTATTAAAAAAGAAGATAGGTATCCTCATCAGGTTGAAACATTCAAGTTTTTTTTAGAATTAGCTGAGAAGAACAAATATCCTGTGAATATTCATCTAAAAGGAGCAGAGAAAGAAGGAGCAGAAATCTTGGATTCTTACAAGTTCCCCAGTAACAATGTACTTATTCATTGGTACTCAGGACCAGAAGAAGTTTTAATGAAGTTTCTAGACAGAGGTTACTTCTTTAGTATCAATCCCTCAATTCTATCTGGTTCTCCCCATATTCAAATTCTTAATGAAGTACCCTTTGAGAGAATACTAACAGAATCAGATGGTGATGTAAATTACCACATTAATGGTGAAAAAATCGTAGGATCGCCTGGTATCATTCCAGAAACTTTAAAGAAAATAAGTATAATAAAGAAGGAAACAGTAGAAGAAGTAGCTTTCCAATTACAAGCAAACCTTCGTAAATATGTAAATAAACTTCAAAGGTAATATAATGTCAAAAAAAACTGTAGGAGACATATTAAATAGAAGAGAGAGATATAAAAAGGATGTTTTGGAAATTCTGGATACTAAAGAAAGAAAGGTTGCTTATCATTTCAATTGTCCAGATGGAATTGTTTCAGCATCACTAATAAGATATTTGTTCTCACTTGAAAATCTTGAATTTGTACCTATTGACTATGCTCTTTTAAAAAATAAGGAAGTTGCCAACAAACTGAAAAATGCCAATTGGTTTGCTATAGTTGATCTTGAACCTTTCAACTTAAAAAAAATAGAATACTTCTTTGATCATCATATATCGAATGAAAATAAGGATATAAACGCAGAAAAATATGTCTTTGAAGCAAAAGCGCCTAGTGCAGCGTCACTTATTGGAGAATATTTTTCATCCTTACTTCCCGATTATTTACTAGAATTAGCTAAAATGACAGAAATTACTGATACTGCAAGTTATAGTATTCCTCCACCCTTAGAACTAGAAGAAGAATTTACCAAATCTTGGGATAGGAAGATTTGGCTTTTAGAAGATGCGTGTAAAACAGCTTTTTCTGTTAATCAGCATAGAGAACTAGTAGAAATATTAACCGAAGAAGGTTTAAGAGGATTGTTTAAGGGGAACATCCAGAATCGTGTAAGAAAGCTTAGAATGTCTCGTAAACGAGCTTTTGATATTGCTCATGAAATCAAAAAAACTGATTTTGTTATCATTATTGACAGACCAGTTCATTACAACCTTTCATTTATTGCTGGTGAGGTTATGAAAAATGGATCAATAGGAGCGGCTTATATTACAGAATATCCTAATGATGTGAAGATTAGTTTTAGATTAAGTAAGGCTTTATCGTCTGAAGAAGTTGATAAATTCAGAGTAGACTTACTAGCACAAAGCATGTCTGGTGGTGGTCACAAACCAGCTTCAGGAGCAGAAACCGAAACACTTGAAGAAGCATTAACTAAAATCGAAAACTGGGGAATGAATCTTAATTTCGAAATGGAAACTATTGATTTAAGAGAAAAAGAATAGAGAAAGAAGTTACCCTTTTACATTTCCAATTGGTGTAACTTTTACTACAGGGTGACTAATCTGTGCTAATTTTAGAGCGTTAACAACTTCATCAATGTCTTTGTATGCAAAACCTGCTTCTTCTGCTAATCCTGGCATCGATGCTCCCTTAACATAAATACCTCTTTCCCTCAGTTCTTTTTGTAAAAGGTCACCTCTAACTTGTCTTCTAGCTTGGCTTCTACTCATGGTTCTTCCTGCACCGTGTGCGGTAGATCCAAAGCTAACTTCCATTGACTTTTCTGTTCCAGTTAGAAGATAGGAGCCGGTCTCCATTGAACCACCAATGAGGATTGGCTGACCTATGTCCCGGTATTCCTGTGGAATTTCACTATGATTGGGTGGAAAACCTCGAGTTGCCCCTTTTCTATGCACCATTAATGTCTTCTTTATACCGTCAACTGTATGTTCTTCAATTTTAGCAATATTATGTGCAACATCATAGACAAGATTCAGTCCTAGTGCATCTTCATCTTTGCTAAAAACCTCAGAGAAAACTTTTCTCACATTATAAGTAATAATCTGTCTGTTTGCGAAAGCCATATTTGAAGCACAACTCATTGCTGCAAAATAGTTTTCACCCTCTTTCGACTTTATAGGAACGCTAGCAAGTTCCTGATCAAGAATTGGGATTTTGTATCTGTGCATAGCTGTAAGACTTGATCTTAGATAATCTGTAGCTACTTGATGCCCAAAACCTCTTGATCCACAATGGATCATTGCAGTTACTTGGTACGGTTTTACAACACCAAGTTTTCTTGCGATGTCTTCATCAAATATATCACCTGGTTTAACTACTTGAATTTCCAAATAATGATTTCCTGAACCCAATGTACCTAATTGTCTGAGTCCTCTAGATTTCGCTTTATCACTAACTTTTAAGGCATCAGCTTCAGGCATTTTTCCTTGACTCTCAATACGACGAACATCCTCTTCTCTTGCATAACCATTCTCTAAACACCATTGAGCCCCATTTTCGAGAACTGAATCAAATTCAGAACGGGATATACTTGCTAATTTAGGATCGTGACTGAGCTTTACACCCACTCCAGCAGGAACCTTACGATATAACTTTTCAACTAGCTCTTTGATTTTAGGTTTAACATCTCTTTCTTCTAATGTTGTAGTAAGCATACGGACACCGCAATTTATATCGAAACCCACGCCACCAGGGCTAATAACACCTTCTTCCATATCAAAAGCTGCTACGCCCCCAATTGGAAAGCCGTATCCTGTGTGGGCATCAGGTAGTGCTAGTGCATACTTTTGAATCCCTGGTAGTGTCGCAACGTTGGTTATTTGATTAACTACTCTTCTCTCTATGCCTTGTTTAAGAGCTGGGGAGAGAATCATTCTTGCAGGTACTCTCATACCTTTCTTGAAAGATGTAGGAATTTCCCATGTTACTTCGTTTATTTTT
>BPTM01000246.1 GCA_023705945.1 Candidatus Heimdallarchaeota archaeon | reverse complement strand
AGATCGTTTCACGTGACTGGAGTTCAGACGTGTGCTCTTCCGATCTCAAATAAAAGAGAAAATCGAAGAAATTGCTTGTATTTCATGCATGATTTCAGTACTAACCTTTGCTTCTCCTTTTTCATTTACAAATTTTACAATTTCTTCGATTTTCTCTTTTATTTGTCCCCTTAAATCTTCAGCAACAACTCTGTAATCACATTTGAACTCACAATATTCCGGAACTACATTAATTAATGTACCGCCCTCAATTTTTCCAATATTAAGGGTTGACTTTCCAAGTATTTTATGTTCGAAGTCAGGAACAGCTGTTTTCATTAACGGTATGATTTTAGCCGCTGTATCAATCGCATTAATGCCTAAATGAGGTGTTGATCCATGAGCAGATTGACCTTCAACTTCAACTTTGATCCATAGAGTGCCTTTTTCTGCGATTGCTATTTGTAGTTCTGTAGGCTCCCCTATTATAACAAAATCACAATTTTCCATTATCCCTGATTCTTTAGCTACAACTGCTCCATCCATGCCAATTTCTTCATCAGATGTTCCTAAAAATATTATTTTTTTGCTTATTTTCACATTGTTTTCTTTCAGATATTTCATAACTGCAATAAAAGCTGCTACTGCCCCCTTCATGTCTGTTGATCCACGTCCATATATCTTCCCATCATCTTCAATAGAACCAAAAGGGGGGAATTTCCATTTATTTTCATCACCTGCTGGTACTGTATCGAGGTGACCAGTAAGAATAATACTCCTCTCTCCATTCCCATATTCTGCAATTAAATTTGCTTTTCCTTCAGAATACTCTTGAATTTCGCTGGATATACCACATTCTTCTAATTCTTTTTCTAGGTATTTAATAGCGTCAATAGTTAATCCGGGTGGGTTCTCTGTTTTTAGTTTGATTAGATCTTTTAAGATAGGTATGACGTCATTTTCTGTAATCAACATTTTATTCTCAATTTTCTTTTTACTAACCTCTTCTTAACTGTTCACTTTTTTTTGGAAATAAGCACTAAATATCCCGAAGTTTTTTATGAGTCATTTCATAGATGTAAACTAAGGAGAGTTTATTTAATGTCAGAGCATAAAGAGATTTCTTCGTATCTTTCAGATTCAGCGAGAAGAATGGTTCTTTCACAAATTATCTCATTTTCCCGTTCTGTATCGGCAACTGAATTACTGAATCGTTTACCAATAACAAACCGAAGCACTATATACAATATACTTGATAGACTTACTGAGCTAAAACTGATTAAGAGACAAGAAGTTAAACTAGGGAGCTCAAATAGAGTCTTTTACTCACCAAATCATGAACTTCTTTCTAGTGAATTCTTCAGAAATCTACTTCTTGAATACGAAGATATTGATTGGCCTGCAAAACTTAGTTTTGATTTTCAATATACTTGGAATGATTTCCCAGATTGTTTAATGTTTGGTGATAGTTTCAAATTGAATGTGGTTTATGGTTCATGGATGACAGATGCTGCAAGTACTATAGATGCTCTTTATACTCCTGAAATAGCACAAATGCTTACACATTGGGCACAAAAAATTAAGAAAATTCCAATAGGTAAAATACTAATTGAATCGTTATTGGATTATCAGACGGGACATGCAAAAACTGAAAACATGCTAGTGATTGGTTCAGGCGCAGTAAATAAAATAACTTCAGAAATCATGAATTTATATGGTGATAGTCTTCCAATACGTTTTCTCTCACCTCAAAGCAAGAATATTTACAGTTCTTTCACAAATGAGACATATAGTGAACATTCAGATTTGGGTTTGTTGACTGGTATTGTTGGATTACTTCCGAATCCTTGGGATAGTACTAAGGTAATCATTTTGTGTGCTGGATCAAAATATGCTGGGACACAAGCTTCACTTAAATCTCTACTTGACGATATAAGAGCCATCGTTGACTTCAAACCAAGAGTAATAACAAATCATCCTCGTTTTCCAGATATCCCCATTAGAATTCTAAAGGCTGAAGGAGATGAATTACTGCAAAGTATGGTTCGTCAAAAAGGAACAAAAATAGAGAATTATAGTTTCATTGAATAAACAATCTATTTATTAGCACTTGTCACTTCATATAACAACTTAAAATCGCTTGGTCGCTTGAATAAATAGATTAACGTGCCCACCAATACCAAAAATGCGGCAACGTAAAAAGTAATCTCATATGAAAAGGACACACCATAGTTTTGACTTATTAGAGTATCTGCAATCGGACCCGTTATCATTGTTCCTCCTAAACCCCAAGATAAATAGAATGCTGAATTATAGTATCCCATCATCTTCCCTCTTTTCTCGAGAGGTACTATTTTATTTACCATTGAGTATGAAGTTGTCTGTATCCAGACTCTTGAAAATCCTTTTAGAGCCATATAAGTAAAAAATATGGTGATGTGGGGTGCAAAAGGCAAGGATATTGTTCCAATGAACAATATCAGAAATCCCACTAAAAGCATTTTTACTTCTCCAAAACGTGTGGTTAGCAAACCGATAGCTAGTCCACCAATTATCATTGCTATACTGCTTGTGTTTCGTAATTGTGCTACTATAATGTCCGTGGAATTAAACGTATCTGGCAATCTTACATATATCTGAACTAGTTGTCCGATACTATTTCCACCTATATTCACAATTGCTAAAACTATTATTAACCAGATGAATAATTTCCATGCCCAACCCTTGCTCATGTTATCTTGAACTCTTAGCGTAGTTTCTGTGTTATCATCATTTTTCACGTTCTTTTTATCTACTTTCGATTCATTCTTTAAATCAGCATACGACTCTGGGATCATAAAAAGGGCAAATAAGCTGAAGATCATTATGCCAGAAGAAACATAGAACAGATTCCCCTTCCAAAATCCTAAGCCATTCTGATAAAGAAATCCACACGCAGTTACTCCCAAAATATTCCCTATTCCGCCAATAAACTGTAATAATCCCATTACTTTGCTTCTTTCAGATTCCTTTGTTAAATCAGCTATTAGTGTTGACCATCCAAGGTTGCTACTACTCCAACCAGCTTCAATAATGGTAAAACCAATTATGATAGTGTAAGCTGACATTCGAAGTATGCTTTGGATTTCTGATGACGCTAGATCAGAATAATGTAATAGTATCTCAGATTGGGAGAACAGCACTTCTCCAATATGCCCAACTCCGACCTTCTCCTTATTAACGGAATTGTGTATCCAGAACACAATTAAATAGCCTATTGCGGCAAAAAGCTCACCGAAAATTATTAACAGTCTACGTTTTTTGAATTTGTCAGATATTCTACCCCATAGAGCTGATTGTGCAACAATATTAGCAATCATTGGTAGGGTTGCAAAGAGTGTCATCTCTGTAGTTGAGACTCCTAGAAACTCATACAGATAAATGCTCAAGAAAAAGTAGAAAATTCCTCTTCTAAACATAGCCATCGCTTGAAAAACTGAGAGTCCCGCGAAGTGTTTTCTTTGCATTATATCTATTACCTCTTATCCCAAACCAACTTTAGAAGCATTCTAGGTTTTTCTGTTTCAAGAAAAATCTAAACGAGTATTAAATCTTGTGATTAGGAAATGAATAAGTAATAACTTTTTTAAATATATTATTGATAAAAAATTTGAGGATAATGTTAGGTGAATATGAAACACTTTCCTGATGGTTTTTTTAATAACCTACAGTTAAGTAGGCTTGATGTCCTCTTGAGAAATAATTTTTTGGTGATAAAATGGTTAAAGTAGAACTACCAGATGGTAGCAAAATTGACGTACCAAAGGGTGCAACCGTATATGATGTGGCACAACAAATTAGTCCACGTTTAGCAGAAGCTGCGATTGCAGCAAAGATGAATGGAAAACTTGTTGATTTAAATAAGAAAATCAAGGAAGATGACAAACTTGAGATATTAACAGACAAATCAGAGGATTCCCTTCATGTTCTTAATCACAGTGCTGCACATATTATGGCTGGAGCCGTTGTTGATTTATTTCCAGAAGCCCGACCCACTATAGGACCAAGTATTGAACCAGTTGGTTTCTACTATGATTTCTATATTGAAAAACCATTTACGCAAGAGGATCTAGAAAATATACAGCAAAAAGTCGAAGAAGTTATTGCTACAGATACTCCATTTATAAGAGAAGAAGTTACAAAAGAAGAAGCTATTAAGTATTATAAGACTGAAGAGAAGAACAAGTTCAAAGTTGAAATTCTCAAAGAATCTGAAGACGAAAACATTTCCTTTTATTCCCATAATCAAGGACATTTCAAAGACTTATGTAGAGGACCCCATATTCCAAGTTCCAGCAAAGTAAAAGCAGTCAAAATACTTAATGTTTCTTCAGCATTTTGGAGGGGAGACGCAGAACGCGAATCATTACAGAGGGTATATGGTGTAGCTTTCACTTCGGAGAAAAAGCTCAAGAAGCACTTGAAAATGCTTGAAGAGGCAAAAAAAAGAGATCACAGAGTGCTAGGAAAACAACTTGATCTTTTTGATACTGCTGATGAATGGGGACCAGGAATGCCTTTAATATTTCCTAAAGGGAGAGCTATTCTTGAAGTTATGAGAGATTTCTGGGAAAGCGAACACAAGAAAGCTGGTTATGAAATTGTTCAAACTCCTCACATCTTCAAAGAATTGGTTTGGAAAACTAGTGGCCATACTGAATATTTCTTAGAACACATGTTTCCTGTAGATTTACGAGGAGAAAAATGGTTTGTGAAACCAATGAATTGTCCAGGACATATGATGGTGTATAACCGTCGATCCTACTCTTATCGTGAATTACCCGTTAGATTTTCTGAAATGGGAACCGTTTATCGGTATGAATTATCTGGTGCTTTACACGGATTATTTAGAATAAGGGGTTTCACCCAAGATGATGCTCATTTATTCATGCTTTCAGATCAACTCGAAGATGAAATCGTTAGTGTTATTGATATGGTAAATCGTTTTTACAAAACTTTCGGTTTTGAAGAGTGGGACTTCTTCATCAGTACTAAACCTGATTATGCTATTGGAACTGATGAAGGTTGGGACCATGCTACTAAATCTCTGATGAAAGCTATGGAACGAGTTGATATTGATTACAAAATCAAAGAGAAAGATGGTGCTTTTTATGGTCCTAAGATAGATGTCTATGTTAAAGATGCAATTGGTAGACGATGGCAGCTTTCTACAATTCAAGTAGATTTCAATTTACCTGATAGATTTGATATAAATTATATAGGTGAAGATGGACAAAAACATAAACCATTTGTTATTCATCATGTAATATATGGTGCAACTGAAAGATTTCTAGCAATTTTGATTGAGCATTATGCAGGAAAATTACCAGTTTGGTTGAGCCCAATTCAAGCAGTTGTTATACCAATTACTGATAATCATATAGAATATGCAAAGGGAATAACTGCTGATCTACAAAAGGTTGGAATCAGAGCTGAAACCGATCTAAGTGGTGATAGGATGGAATATAAAATAAGACAAGCGACCATGCAAAAGATTCCATATATCCTTAATGTTGGAGATAAAGAAATAGAATCTCAGACAATAGCAGTAAGATCAAGAGGTAACAAAGTAGAGTTTGGAATAAATCCAGAAGACTTTGCAAATCAAGTGATAAATCAAATAGAAAATTATGAATAGAAGATTTAACACCCTATTCCTTTTTCAAATAGAAGTAAAGAAAAGTGGCACTTAATTGCCATTTTGTAATTTTTCGAATTCTTCTGTAATATGAGCAATTTTAATGCCCAAACTATCCATCAATTGGAAGCACCAACCTAACCAGACATTAACAAAGCCCATTGCTCCAGCATCAACAACTCCAGCTTCTTTTAACACAGGTAAAAGATTTGGAGTGTTTTCTAATGATTTGAGTGCTGTTGCATAAGTTTCTGTAATCATTTCTGTCCAGTCTCCTCCCTTGTCTGCAATAGTTTTAGCTTTTGCTGCGGTATCTTTGATAACTGTTAAAATAGTTCCTTCAGTAGGGTGGAGTACTGCCTCATAGGCCCATTCACTTCCTGCTTCTAATGCCTGTGCGAATTCTTTAATCCCTACTTCATCATGTTCTTCAACTTCAGAGCTAAAACCTTGGAAAAATTGGGAGATAATCACTCCTGAATTTCCTTTAGCTCCTAGAAAACTCCCTTTTGTAATAAGTTGTGCTGCTTCTTGGATAGAAGAAGGAGTAATTTCATTGAACTGCTCCACAACAGTTCTAATTGTTAAAAATAGATTAACACCAGTATCTCCATCAGGTATTGGAA
The DNA here is from genome assembly GCA_023705945.1 of Candidatus Heimdallarchaeota archaeon. GTDB lineage: Archaea > Asgardarchaeota > Heimdallarchaeia > Heimdallarchaeales > Heimdallarchaeaceae > UBA460. The sequence continues at coordinate 3,193 of BPTM01000246.1, read as the reverse complement.
ATACATTTATTGCGTTTAATTCTTCTTTAGTTTGCTCCAAGTTACTTGCAGCGGTAATCATCATTTTCTTTAAGGTTATTCCGTCGATTTTCGAATTTAACATCATTCGTTCGTCCTCGTGCTTAGAAGGGCTTTTAGTAGTTACGGACTTTATTATTTAAGCGCTATATTTAACCTTTCTGTGTTTTCATCAGCATATAATATTAGCCTGTTTTTGTAATTGCCCAATGTGCAAACTCTCTCTCCAACGATTTACTTAAAAATATATCCATTGAGCAATATTATATGGCCATAGAACATTAGAATTCTGGAGATAGAGACGAAAATAGAAAAATTGAAAATGTAACTTTTCAACTTCGTTTTTTCTGATTTTCTCTAATAAATTTATTCCAAGAGTAAAGCAGGTTTCATCGGTCGAGATTTTCGAGCTTTATTTTGTGGATCATAACTCACTTTTTGGTCTTCAATATGAATAATTATCTCTGCTCCATCAAAGATTCGACTCAGAAACTCTTTGTATTCTTGTACAGCTCTCGCTTGTAGAGATGAGCTTATTGTTTCTATTCTGAAGATACTTGGACTTTTCATCATTAGTTTAGCAATATCTGACACATCTTTCATATGATCACTTAGCTCAGAAACCTGTTTTGCTTCTGCCATAATTTTACCAATGTTAACTGCTTCATCTTCGAAAATCTGTTTAGCTAAATCATACAACTTGTTCTTCCATTCAGCATTAATGTAGATATTAATTTTCTTGGGAGTTGATTTCACCAATTTGATTACTTGTTCAATATCCTCTTGCAGATTCGCCAAATACTTTGCTTGTAAAGCATACGACTTATCCTCATCACTAATGGGTATGTCAGAAATTTCAGATAATGAAATATATTGTTTATTTTTCATTCTCTCGTTTAGTTCTTCACATAGATGAGGGATAACAGGTGACATAACAAGAATGATTTTTTCAATAACTTTTCTTAGTACAATTTCTGTTTCTTCTTTTGGAATATGTTCTGCTAGTTTTACATAGTCATCTATTGATTTTAGATTTGTGAAAAATGCATTTAAAATGAACTCTCGAACGTTGTAATTTTCCATCGCATCTAAGGCTTTTTTCAAATTTGAATTAACTGAAGATATAAGTATCTTTGAAGGAAATGAGAGATCAATCTCCTTCTTCTCGACACTTGTTACACTTGTTGCATATTCCCAGAATCTCTTTAATCGCTGTTGAGCATAATTAACCTCTGATTCTCTCCAGTCTAGCACTGAATCAGCTGTCGCAACGGAAGCCAAATGTAACCTTGTCAAATCCACACTGTATTTTTCTGGTATATGTGCAATTGGGATTACATTTCCTTTGCTTTTGCTCATTGCTTCTCCATTGTTAAGCAAGTTTTCATTTAGGGAAAAAGTTTTAATCCAATATTTTTCTGGAAAAATAGCTACATGATGGAAGATGGTAAACGAGAGATGGTTAGAGATGTGTGTTATTGCTGTATGACGAAAATCATTCGGATACCAGTATTCAAATGATTCCTTCATATCTTTGATAGAATCTTCTGAAATTGCTGTGCTTTCCATCACCTTTTTTATACTTCCTTTGTTTAAGAAAACAAAATCAAATAACTCTGGCTTTAACTGTTCGGGTTTGATTTGATTTTGTTTTATGATTTGAACTACTGTGTAAAATGCCATATAAATGACAGAATCACTCAAAGATTCAATAATCCAACCTTCACCTTTTGTTAAAGGAAACTCAGTGCCTAAACCTCTCTTTCTGACACATGGTCTCTTATCCAACCAATTAAAGGTATTCTCGAATGTTAAACGATATTTTTCAGGTATAATACTCATAGAATTTAATGCTTTGAAAGCTGTTTCTTTCCATTTTTCATCTCCATAATTTAGGAAATACTGCTCTTGCAAAACCGCTACTATTATTTGAGCTCCACAACGACAGAAAGCTTTTCTTGAGGCTTCGTATATTTCAGTCGCTTGATTGTTATCTCTTAGTTTTTCAGCAACAACATCCTTTGCCTCTTCTACTTTTAATCCTTCAAACTCTCCAGTATTCTCTTTCATTATACCTGAATAGAATTCATCTTTGTAAATTGTTTGAGTAGCTTCTTCTAATTTTTCTCTGTCCTTTTGACTCTTGACACCTAGTTTTTCACACAATTCTCCTGCAGGAAATTCACCATATCCTTTGACTGTGATTAGTGAAATTGGTCTGATCTCTTCCAGTCGATCTCTATTTAGATTATAATCTTTGATTGTTTCTTCATCTTGCTGTAGATCTGCTAGTGCTGTATAATCATAGGGCGCGTGTGCAGGAACACTATACACTACTCCAGTTGCATGATCTGTATCAACAAATGTTGCTGGATATATAGGGATTTTCAGCCCAGTTATAGGAACTATTACTTCTTGATTAACAAGTTCTTTTCCTTTCAACTTACTTTGAACACCTATTTTGTGATCTTGTTCCATGAGTTTCATGGTTGCTTCTTCAGATACAATCCATCGTTCGTTATCAATTTGTATTTCTTCATAATTAGCGTCAGGATGAATCCAAACATTGGTTGCTCCGAAGATAGTTTCAGGTCTTAAAGTAGCTGCTACTAGAAATGCTCCATTATCGAGTTCGAATTTAATACCAACAAATTCGTTAACTTCGACTTTAAACACATCACCATCTTTAATATCGTCTTCTCCGACTGCATTTTTGTCATTTACACACCACAGAATAGGATATGCACCCTTTGTAATGAGGTTCTTCTCATTGAGAATTCCATACTGCCACTCAATGAATTTATTGTATTCTAGATCACCAGTAGTAAACTGTTTAGTATCATCTATTGAGAAACCCATCCCAAGAAAATCATTGATTATTTTGTTAGCGAAATAAGTTGCAACATTTTCAGGCTTTTCAAATGATGCTACTGTTTCCTCAATTTTCTTTTTATCATTCTCATAAATTGCGACGTAATCACGGTATTTTTGCCATTCTTTTTCATCTTTATTTTTGATTTTCCATGAAACTGAAAGCACAGGGGTTCCAGTGATATGAAATGCCATAGGCCATAATACGTTGTTCCCTCGTTGCCTCTTAAATCTAGCAATAACATCCCCTATATTGTAAGTTCTTGCATGGCCTAGATGAAATGCTCCAGAAGCATAGGGATAA
>BPTM01000245.1 GCA_023705945.1 Candidatus Heimdallarchaeota archaeon | reverse complement strand
GTATGTGGTTGAGGGTACATCACTAAGTCATCTAGTATGCGGCTGTGTTACAAATGTATAAATTAGACAAAGCCCATAATAGAAAATGATTCAGATTTGAGGATTTGAAAAATAGGGGTAATCATATGAATTTAATATCAATCAGACTTCCAAGCGAGTTCGTAGAAATACTTGATGAAATGGTTCTGCAGGGGAGATATGCATCAAGATCAGAGGCAATAAGACTAGCATTACGTGATTTTTATAGAGAGCATTATGCAGTGAAACAATCAACTGATTTTCGGTTTCCAAATATGGAATATTCATACAATAATGTTATTTTTGAAGATGACTAATCTGTCTTCTCCCTTCTCTTTCTTTTACACTTTTTGAACAATGGTTAAACTTAACAGATAATTTAAGAAATAAACAACAACCAAATCTTTGTTGCTTCGTTTGATTATATTTGCATAACTATAAAATGGAGATAAGAAATCTCATAATATAACTACTTTAGAGTGTAAAAAGGTGTAAACTTGGAAAAAGAGAACAAGACTTCTGAAAACCACGAAAAGCTAAATCTGGGTTCTAATCCTGATAAACGAGCTGAAAGCGTTTCTCGTAGGGACTTTAAATCACTTTACTCTTCAATTGAACCTATCATTAAAAATCGAATTCTCAGATATATTATTTCCCTTATTCTCATTGCAATTGTTGTTTATTTTTACATTGTCTTTGAAGGCAACAGAGGAGAAGAGATTGTAAGAGTGTTTTTCTTTGATATGGCTTCCTATTTATTGGTTCCAATAGCATTAGTATTAGCATTTATTGCTATTCTTTATGTCTCTTGGGACGATAAGATTTTCAGAAGATTTCGCTCCCCTGGTCTTTATATGATTTTACTAACAGGGATATTCTACATCCTGATTTTTTCAGGAGTTGACGAATATCTTTTTCAGAACACTCTAGCTAAATGGCTAACACAGGCGACTGCCGTAATTATAATTGCTCTTGTAAAACTGTTTGGTATGAATATTATTGACACAACTTGGAGTGCTGATGATGCAATAACCATTATACAATTCGAGGGACCAAATGGGCTTTCATCTATTGGCATTGATGCAAGGTGTAGTGGAATACATTCGCTAACAATCTTCATTGCTATATTTTTACTTATGTTATTCGAAGCTAGAAAGCGAATAAAATGGAGTAAATATAGAACTATTTCTGACTTAAAAGATTTAAAAAACAAAAATGGATTAAAAGGTGCTTTTGGTAAAAAGGGTTCAAAAGCTCTTCTGGGTGTCGGTGTTACTTTCTCATTTAATTTCCTACGCGTGGTTAGTATACTTCTTGCTGGGATGATTGGAACATACTTAGTAAATATCTTACGTGTGACAATTATTTTTGTTATTAATTATTACAATGGATGGGCCGTAGCTGGACCTATCCATAACTATCTTGGATATGTCTTTTTGATGATTTGGGTTCCAATTTTTTGGTTATTTATCCTTCCTATTTTTGAAAAGAAGAAGGAATCAAAAATGTCTGATAATTCCATAAGTGAACCTTCAGATTTCAACTCTGATTCAACAGATAATACTGTTGCTGATTCTAATATATCACTTGAAACTGTTGAATCAAATAAAAATAAAAAATAACTTTCCTCTTTAAACAACTTCTTCATAGACTGACTGAGTTAGTTTTGCTGTATTTTTCCAAGTGTATGATTCAGCAACTTTTCTGGAAATTTCTTTTTTGTTTTCAAGTTTCTCTCTGTTATTATACAATTCTATAATTTTTACTGAAAAGTCTTTCACTGTTCTAGGAGTGACAATTATGCTATCCTTGTGATTAAAAGTTATAGCACCTTCCGAAGCAACAATGGGTGTTTTACATGATAATGCTTCCAGCATTGTAAGACTCATCCCTTCATGGCTTGAAGGTAGTAAAAACAAATCTAATGAGCTAAAGAATGAATTTTTCCTTTCAAGATCGGAGATGTAGCCTAAGTTTATCACATTGTTTTGCAGTTGATATTTGTTCATCTGCTTCATCATGTCTTGTTTGGTATTTAGATCATCACCTGCTAGAAGCAATTTAATTCCAGGAATCTCCTTTTTCACCAAGTTCAAAATGGGTAATAACATTCTAGCACCTTTAGAGGCTGTCATTCGTGCTAGAAATCCAAGAACAAACTCATCTTTCTTCTTTTCGTAAACTTGTTTCTCTACTCTCCTGTGTATCTCCGAATTAACACCATTTGGAATAATAGTTATTTTTTCTTTTTTCAAGGAATAGTGGCGTACTAAGTCCTCTTTTATTGTGTCACTAACTGCTATGAGGTGCTTGGCTCTGTGAAATAATTTCTTCTCTAGTCTCTTTAACCAAGGGAAGAAATATAGTACTCGTTTTTCCACCCAACTTAAAGATCGATTTGGTTCTGCCTTAGCTCCCTCTTTTTCTCTATGGAATGTTGTATGGACAGTTTCAATGACAGGAAGCGTATTATTAATACCTAAGGAAGAGAGTAGGTTCATATTTCCATGAACTAAAGTAGGATTGATTTTGTTTACTTCATATCTAGAATTCTTCCAAAATTGACGTGAATAGAAAAATCTGGAGTTGGTGGTTTTAGTCAAAATCAGATTGGAAACACCTTCATAAACCTCAGACTTTGATTTGTCTCTATTTGCTGCAATAATATAGGGCTTCCATTTACCCATCTGTTCTATGCTGTTTGCTAGGTTTAAGCAGTATATCCAAGTTGCACCCTTCTTGTATTCTTGAGTGAGGTAGCAAACTTTTTTTTCATCCATTTTTTTCACCTAATCTAGTAAAGTCTCAATGCTAACTAATGGCAGTTTCAAGCATTCTTGATGGAATTTGGAATGCGTAGTTGCTTTGAAGCCGCATTTATTGACATAAGACAAAACTTTATTCATCGTTTTTTCAAGTCTTAATGGTTCATATACTGCATGAACATAGAAACAAATGTATTTTACTCCATTTTCAACATGATTGTCGAATCTTTTTTTGTATTCTGAAACTATACGATCTGTAGATTTACCCTTTGTTATATGCTCCTCAATTGTAGGTTCAGTTACTGGAAACTGAGTAAGTTGCAATTTTTTCTCTTCTAACTGAAGTATAAA
>BPTM01000244.1 GCA_023705945.1 Candidatus Heimdallarchaeota archaeon | reverse complement strand
TAGCTTCCTCTTTAGCTTCCTTTTTAGCTTCCTCTTTAGCTTCCTCTTTAGCTTCTTTCTTACTCATGAAAATCACCTATTATTCTTTTGTCTGTCAAATGTTTCAGTATAAGTGTTATCAAAAAAGTATTGCATCGTTAAAAATATTTCCTATTACTTTTGAGCTGCAATAGAACAAATAAATACATTAAAGTAGATAAAAATAGGGTTTAATAATACCAAAGGATGTTTAATAGATTTGAAGTCTCAACGTTTAATAATTGATTCTTTAATAATTGTGCTAAGTATATCTTTGTTCACTACCCTTTCTACTCTATTTGGGTGGTTTTTCCCCCTCTATGAAAACTATATTATTATTCTTGATATTGTCGCCGGGATCGGTTTTATTATTTATGGATGGTTATTGAGACGATGGTTTATTAAGAAGAATCTTGATGAAAAAGATGGTTCTTTAATACATTTGTTCAAGATAATTCTTCCAATGTTTGGTTTAATATTGATTATTGTGTTAGTAATAGGTTTATCCATTTTGTCCGAGATTATTCTCCTTGCAATGATATCTAGTTATTTACTAAATATATTTCAGATCTTTATAGTATCGGTCCTAGTTGGGCTTTTCGCATTTACCTTTATAGAAAATAATTTAGGAAATCTTCTTTTCAAAGAACCTGTTAAAGAACAAGAATCTGAGCTTGGTTTTGGATTGATGAGAAAACAGCTAAAGAATCTCATTGACAAACAATGGAAATATGGTATGATTATTCTTTGGTTATCTATTATGACTGCAAACATACTAGTCTTTCTTGTATATCCATCTATACCTTCAGATGAAGTAGTTGTTGGTCTACAAAGTCTACTTTTTAGTTTTCCAAATCTCACTTTTACATTCAATCCAGAAACAGGTTTTTATCAAGAATTTTTCACTAGTGTTTCTATCCCCTCGTCAGCACTTTTAAACTGGAAATTAATTCAATCTCTCATCAGCCTTGCTTTTTTGGGTTTGCTTGTTCTACTTCTCTATCTACCTCATTCAAAGCTCTCAAAGAACAAAAATAAGATTGATGTAAATACATCCAATAAAGAAAATGTTCAAAAAAAGGGTGAGAACCTGGGTACTATCCCAATTTCCTTAACTACTCCTGATATTATAGAGCATTTTGATGATACAGATGCAGAAATTTTAGCATACAAAGTGTTGTCTCCATTACCTACACAAGAATACTTACCTTCAAACCTAATAAAACCTAAGCCAAGAAGAAAGCTCTCTAACCTAATAAATAGGATGAAGAACAGTGATGTAATTCCCGTTATGAACTTGGCAAGTTTAAATCTTGCTTTAGCAGTCTATATTGTTAGTTTGTTTCAAAGATTGGGAATAATAACAATTATAGCCAACGATGTATTTCAAGATTCATATGCTCAATTAACACATCTTTACTGGGCTGGGTTAGCAGAAGAAATATCTTATCGTTTCCTTATATTTGGTGTTCCTTTGTTTATCATTTATGGAATAGTTTTTCTATTTATTTTCATTTTAAAGAAGACATTAAACAAAGAGAAGAAAGATGAAGATCTTTCAAGATTTACTTTATGGGTTAAGTCTAGAACACCTATAAATCCCCTACTCTATTTGAGTGGTAGATGGAAGAAACTAAGGATTCTTGACATTATATTACTAATATTATCATCATTCGGTTTTGGTTACGCTCACTACCAATTTAGTCCTGATTACTGGGGGACATGGAAAATATTTCAAGCTGGTATCGCTGGAATTATCTTTGGCTATGCTTTTTTTAAATACGGATTACATGCTGCAATAATTTTGCACACTATTAATGATTTTGTAATAGGAATGCTTGTAACTCCAAACCTTGGACTTTTGTTAGATGGTGGTATTCTGTTTATGGTTATTATTATTGCTGGGACATTAGTTTTATTGAATTTAGTAGCAAAGGCACTAACAGTATCTTTTAAATTCCTAAATACAATATTAAAAAGAATTTAACCAATTACTGAAACCTCTAAACAAAAGTGAAGAACATGAGTTATGGGCAAAAATTATTCCTTAAGGTAATCTTAGCAGGAGAAGCAGAAGTAGGAAAAACAAGTTTAAGACGTTCCTATCTTGGAGAAGGGTTTGTTAAAAACCATCTACAAACGATAGGTGCAGATTTTGCTTCATTATCAAAAACTATCAAAGATTATAACGTTCTTTTTCAGATTTGGGATGTAGCCGGTCAAGATATTTTTGAAAACGTTCGAATGCTGTACTATAAGGGTACTCTTGGTGCTCTAATGGTATTTGATGCTACAAAAATTGTTACTTTTAGAGCTTTAAATCGTTGGATCGAAGAGCTTGAGAAAGGAACAGAAAGAGGAATAGTTCCTTTCTTTATCCTCGGTAACAAGATGGATTTAGTCACATCTGCAAAAAAAGCTAAACTAAAAGCAGAAGTCACTAAATATATAGCTCAGTTGAATAAAAAATATTCTGACAAGGGATTCATTGTAGAGTATATTGAAACCTCTGCTAAAACAGGCGAGAATGTCCATTCAGCTTTTGAACAATTAGGTGTCAAGATAATTGACTATATTCAGCATAGAAAGAAGATGAGGGGGAAATAAGATGAGTTTAGAGGAAATTAGAAGCCTCATATTAGATGATAAAAATGATGAAATTCAGACTAATAACATCAAAGTTTATCAACATTTAATAAAGCTACTTACGGATAAAGAAGATTATATTAGAAAACAGGTTACTTCAATTATATTTAGTTCCGATTTTGTTCCTACTGATAAAATTATTGAAGAATATCTAAATGATCCTGATCCTTTACTTAAGGATATAATTGTCAATAAGCTTCATTTTTTCGTGCCAATATTATCAAAATATCTTATTCAAGATAAAAGTTTCAAACCAATTTCAGAAATAATCAACTCGTTGAAAACCAAAACTATCCATATTGCAATAGCAAAAGCATATAAAATCACACCAATGCTTGCTTCCCTAACAGAACTTTCAATTAGAATATGTCATTCTTCACTTGCTCAACAAGAAGAAACAGTTATCTCCTTTCAGTTGATTTCTGAACATGCAAAAGAGGTTAAACAAATACTTGTTTTCGGATTGAAACAATTAGAACCAATTTATGTAGAACTTGTTCTTCTAACAGTTACTTTGTTTCCGGAATTAGCTACTTTAATAAAAAAACAAATACGAGATGTTGTAGCGAAATCTAATTCAGAAGAACAAATAAAATATGCATCAATTGCTCTTATGAATTTGCAGGATCCGAAAAATACCGATGTACTTATCTTAAGATTAGCTAATAAAGAAGATTCTATTGATACTAAATTGTCAATTATAGAATCTCTTGGAAACTTAGGTAATCCAAAAGCAAGCCAAGTATTAATTGATCAATTTTCAAAAGGTGATCCTCTTGCCTACTATTCTACTCAATCACTTGCAATGCTTGGAGACAGTGTTCTCCCTTTACTTGTAAAAGAACTAGAGTATGATAGCAAAGTACCTTACATTATTGAGACAATGAAACGCATCGGTGAAACTAGTTACGATTATTTAATGAACGCTCTCAATAAAGGAAAAGGCAATGTTCGAAAGAATGCTGCTCAATGTCTTACCCTTGTAATGAGCCAGAAGTATGGATATGAAGGAGCAATACGTTTACTTACGACTCAACTCGCAGGGAAAAACACTGCAATTTTAGAGTCAGTTACTCAAGCACTGTTAACGTTAGGTACTCCTTCCATTAGGGTTTTAATTGAAGAATTAGCAGACGATGACCTAAAACTAAGGAAAAACGCAGTTGAGGTTTTACAATATTTCGGTTACAATAACATAGAACTCGCTTTAGATGGTTTATTGGAAACTGACGTTACACTTGGAGTGAAACTTGGTGTTATCCTTTACATGTATTATTCAGATAAGGAACTGCAAAAATTAGGTTATAGTTTTGCAATTAGCAAGAACAAAATAAGGGACAAAGACGATGCAACATATGAATTAATAATAAAAGGTTTGAAGGAACTCGATCCAGATATCCGCGAAAAATCGTGTGAATTACTTTATTTCTTTGGAACAAAAGCAGTTCCAACACTTTCTTCAATTTTATCAGATCCTAATATCCAAGTTAGACGGAAAGCTGTAGCATCTCTTCGGAAATTAAAAAATAAACGAGCTCTTATAACCTTAATCAAAGGAGCTAAAGATAATGACGATGTAATTGCAGAAATATCAACACGAGCACTGGGCGAACTGAAAGATCCTGGTGTTATTGATGTTATAGTAAACAATATGAAACGTTCAAAAACTTTAGTCAGAGATGCAGCCGTATATGCTGCAACACAAATAGGTTCCCCAATAGCAAAGAAACTTTCAGCTCAGCTTAATGCGAGTAATCAGTATTTAGTTAAAGCAACAATAACTGCTTTGAGTAAGATGGATAGTAAAACGTTGAAAGATATGTTATCAAATTTACAAAATGCTGATGAACGTTGGTTTTCAAATATGAAGAAAGTTGTTCAAAAGATGGGTCCTTCAGCAACCCCTACACTACAATCCTTACATAAAAAGGCAAAAAATGAAAAGACAAACGAACGATTGCTTATTCTACTTTCACTATGTAAAGACATCAAAATAATCCCCAGATTGATTCAATTGACAATTGAGGATAAACAGAAAATTGGTATTGCAGGTCTAAATAACTTTGGAGAAGATGGAACAGAAAAAATCATAGAAGTGTTACTTGATGCACCTTCTAAAACCAGAAAACTATTCATTGAAAAGTCTAAGGGATTGGAAGGAGAGCTAACTGTAGCTTTAATTTCTGCATTTATGAAAGAGAAAAAACTGAAATCTCTTGTTAAATCAATGTTAAAAGTTCACAATAGATCCATTAGAAAATACTGTCAAACTAAAGACATGAAATACGAAAATTTCATGGAAAATTACAAAAAACAAATATGATTAAATCAGTAATTTATAACTGATTCAGTTGTTATCTTATCTAATGTCTCTTCCTCTTGTTTTGAAACCAAATAACTTAAATTACTTGCTAAAACAGGAGCTAAAGAAAATTCATATTGGATGGGTAGTAAAAATTGAACAAGTTTTGTATTGGTATATCTCTTAATGTTTTCATTAGATAGCTCAGGATTTTTGACAATCGCAAATATTTCATCAGCTATTTCCAAAGTATCAATGTGGGGGAAAATGGAATTAAACAATACTTTAATCTTATTAGTAGCTTCTTGAGGATTAAGTTCACTAAATAATTGAAAAATATGAAAGTAACCAGCTTCTTCTAACCACATAGAAGATTTCGTATCCATATCATACAGGCTTATGCGTGGAAATTTTTCAATAATGGGTGTTGATACCTTAAAACCCTTCATCTCTTGATAGGAGTTATTTGGTACAAGATCAATAGATGTTGATATGATGAGATTTCTAGCATTGTATGTATAATCTTTTGTAATCACACTATTGTCTGATTCATCATATTTCATCTCATTGGACCCGCTAATTATGTGGACATTATTTTCCTCTGCAACTCTCCTATATGTATCTATAAGGCTGTGAATATCAGAACATGTGAATGAATCAGATATTTCAGTAAGAAAAACTTCTTTCTCTCGATTTATGAACGAGTAATTCCTAGCTATGTCTTCAGTTGTATAATTGTTGTGTTTAATATCAGTATCTGCGATTTTATCGAGAACCTTTTCCATCAAATCAATAGACTTCTTAGTTCGGAATAGCAGTGCTAAGGGGTTTTTAGAGAGTTCAAATTGAGATGTGATAGAGTGTAAATCTTCTAGCAATAATCCGGATTTTGAAAATGCTTGAGCCATAAGTGAACTCTTTAGTTCAATAACTGGAAGTAGTATACTTGGTGTTAAGAATGAAAAAGTATCTGTCCTATCCTCTCTTTGCAATAGTGTTATATCCTCATTTGGATTGTTTAATGAAATATAATAAGCAAGAGCTGATGCAGATAATCCATCACCTTCTATTAGAATATCTGTACTGTACATTTCATTCATACGGTATTATTAGGGCATACCTATATAAATTTAGAACATTATTTACTGACATGGCACACGATATAGTGTTAAAAGTAATCCAACAAGAAGGTAATTGTGCAGCTGGTCATATTGTTGGAGATGAAATCATTATAAGTTTCGAAAAGAATGAAATCAAAGGTAAAATATGCCTCCACGCGCTTTATTCTGTTTTCCCTAAAGTGTTTGCGATGGCTTATGGGGCAGAATTTCCTTGGCTAGAAGATGCTGATGTATCAACTCATGCTTGTCCTGATGCTTGGAACACTCTTGTTTATGAGGTTAGAAGAAAAAGGAAAAAGTAGGATAGTTACTATATTATTAAGTAAACTATCTTATCGACTATAAAGAGTGTTAAGAAAACTAGGAAGACTATTAGAAGTATTTCCTTTGTTGTATATGCCCACTTAGGGCTCTGGTTTATCAAGATAGCTACAGCTAAAAACAACACAAGCGCGATTATAAGATATCCTATTATTTGACTTACCAAATAATTTAAACCGAAAATCACAGCTATCCCTCCTCCTGCAAGTAGACAAAACAGAAAGAAAGATCCTATGACAGCAGCGGGCTTAACTCCAAATTTCACAGCTAATGTCTTAACTCCTGCATCTCTGTCTCCTTCAACATCTGGTAAGCCTTTTATGACTTCTCTACCAATATTTCCAAGACCTGCTGCAGCCCCTACTATTATAGGTATATATTGAAATGTACCACCATATACTAAATAGGTGTGTAATGCACCATAAGCAAACAGAGCAGTAACATTCATTCCTATAGTGGCATTTCCCCAAATTCCGAGTTTTTTTAGTTTAAAGTCATAAAGGTCAAGAGAACCTCCAAATAGTATTACTGTTAATACACTCAAACCATACAAACCGTTGATTACATCAATTACAACAGCTGTAATCAATGCAAGAATAGCAACAATTACTCCATAAATATACGCTGTTTTAACAGATATTTTTCCGGAAGGTATAGGTCTATGAGGAGCATTAATTTTATCTTCTTCTTTATCAGCTATATCATTAAAAATCATAGCTTGACAGGAAACAAGTGCTGCTGCTAGGACTACCAGACCTAAACTAAGATAGTCTATGTTTGATACTCCATCGGGAAGTGAAAGCACCAATCCGAATGCTGCTGCAGCTCCTGATACAATTCCATTGACTATTCTTATGATAGTAAAATAGGAAAGTATAATTTGTCCTTTTGAAAATTGGTTTTTAGACATGATGCTATGATACCATCAAGTCAGATATAAAATTTACCTAGTAATCTTTCAATCAACTAGTGTAATTAAGAGTTCTATCTCTTTCAGATTTTCTTCGTTAACACCTTTAAGAGTACTAATTAAAGCAAGGTTCAATTTCTTAAATAATTGTTTAATATAATTGTTCAAAGGTACTTTTTCATCATTAATTTTTAATAGAATCCTGTCTGACATATAATCACTAATGATTTGATTTTGTCATATAGTCATATAACGCTATCTTTGCTAGAGTTTCATCGCTGGATAGCTCACTCTAAGGGGGTAAACCACGTACCCTCCTACCCCGCCCACACTGCGATTTGGCAGTGCTTGCGGATCGCCTTTCAGTAAAATGTTGTAAGCAGCGTTAACATCAGCATTGATTAACAGACCAGCAGCTGAACGGAACAGTCCTCTGTGCACCCTTTTTCCTTGATATTTCACCTTTTTCTGGGTAAGCTCATTGTCCAAGAAACTGCATTTAGAGGTATAAGACTCGTTAATTTTTTCAACCTTAATCCCTTTCTCTTCTGCTTTGTAAATAAGCAATTTGATCAGTTTGTCAAAAGGGACAATAACAAAGAGTTGGGTAGTTTTCTTCCTCAATCTCAGTTGTTGTTTCCAGAGAGGATTGTAACCGATGAAGATGGTATGTAAGCCTCTAGTTTCCCAGAGATCGACGAGGAATTTGCTCATTTTATGTAACCAATCTTTCATCTTCCACCTCCAATGTTGGCGGAGAAGAAGGAAACTTGTGCCATAAACTAATCTATTCTTGTTTTTCAACTGTTTTCGTTGCTGTGTTGCATATTGCTGTTGTAACTTTTTTACTTCTTTCATATAATATTGCGTGATGGA
>BPTM01000243.1 GCA_023705945.1 Candidatus Heimdallarchaeota archaeon | reverse complement strand
GCAATTTATTGCAACCCTTATAACTATTCCATTGTACTTATTCTCTTTACTAATATTTTCAGTTATGTTAAGATTTGATGAACTGTAAATTGCTAGACCTGATCTGCCACTACTGCTAATCTTGTTATTTGAGATAAGTAAATCAGAACAATTCATTATAGTTAATCCAACACAATAACTACCTTCTATTATATTTCCAGAAATTATCAAATCATTTGAATTTTCAATTCCCATTCCATCATGTTTATTTGAATAACAATAGTTATTTAGTACTTGACCTGTACCTGGTGCAACATCTTCTACAAATATAGCGTAAAAGGAATTTGATATTTCACACTCTTGTATTACGAAATATTTTGTAGTGTTCTTGACATGTATCCCTTCACAGGTAGGATCCGATGAATGTATTTTATAATTCTCGATAACATATGGATCAGATTCAGTTCCTGAACCAGGAAAACCCATAGTAATGAAATCATCATCTGAATGAATGTTCATATAATCATTAACTACAAGAGCACATGTATCAGATGTTATAGTTGAATTACTAATCAAGGTTTGTAAGAAGAGAGAAAATAAAACTAGGAAATAGATCATTAATCTTTTTTTCTTCATTTTACTCACCTTATGTTCTAAAGTCTTCAGCTTGAAAAATACCTAGTGGGTATATCCCTTCTGTGGGAAGATTAGGAATTTTGTCTATTATTGCTTTAATTGAATCTATATCTTTGGCATCCCATTGACACAAGATCTTCTTGACAAGACCTTTTTCAGTTTTTATTGCCCAACTCTTAACCCAGTAAGCATCCGCATTACTGTGAGCTTTAACAGCCTGACCAATAGGTGTTAATGCTTCTATTGGTGCTGGTTCTGGAAAAGGATGGATCGCTAAATATTTTGACATTTTTTTACCTCTTTTTATGTATGTGCAAAAATAACGATGCACATATGTGCAGAGTTTAAGACACATACATATGTATCTATATTGCGGTACATATAAATAGTTTTTGGAAAAATGAGGAAAAACTATAAAATAGTAAAGGAAAGTCGCAGTAAGATTTAAGCTTCTAATGTTTCGGAAGTTTCTGCTTTAGAGAGTTCAATTTCTTTTTGTTTTGTTCTTATTGGAACAGTTTTGATAAGATCAGATACACCTATTTCCTTCAGAAGAGTAGTATAAGCATTTGTTAAAAAGAATTGCTTGAGTTTGTACCACGAGGTTTCAGTAATTATTGGAAAACCCTTGAAATCCAGAGAACAAGCATGTTTTTCTTCGGTTAAGTTCTCCTTTTTATCTATTTGTCCACATTTAAGACAAAATTTCCATCTATGGTGTTGAGCATATAATGCTTCAGCTGTTTTAGCATAAGTAGTTAAACCAACATTAAATGGTACCTTCCATAATTGCATAACGAAGTTCTTAGCAATTTGCTGAATTTCAATTTTCTCGCTATCTTTTATGTCAGGCATGTCAACCACGCGACTAATACTCTCAAGTGTATTAGTTTACAGACACATATTAATTTTTCTGTTAACCAAGATGAAATAGTTCCACGGAATTAGAAACTATGAATAGAAAGAATAGAAAAGAGTTGTAAAAAGGATAAAAAATGATTAATAGCTATGTTTTATCAATCAATATATCAATTCAATCACTTGCGGGCACAGCAATTGGGCTCTTCTTTTTGGATCCACCATAACTTGGAGATTTCTTTTTGGATCCACCATAACTTGGAGATTTCTTTTTGGATCCACCATAACTTG
>BPTM01000242.1 GCA_023705945.1 Candidatus Heimdallarchaeota archaeon | reverse complement strand
ATCCACCATAACTTGGAGATTTCTTTTTGGATCCACCATAGTTTGAAGATTTCTTTTTGGATCCACCATAACTTGGAGATTTCTTTTTGGATCCACCATAGTTTGAAGATTTCTTCTTGGTTTCACTAATGCTTGAAGATTTCTTTGATTTTGCTTGTATAGTAATCTGCTGATTATCACTGAAATAAAGCCTTTGAATTGGTTTTTGCATGAAATTTTCTATTTCGCGAAGTATTTTCATTTGGTCATGAACAGCAAGTGAAATTGCCTTTCCATCATTTTCCATTCGAGAAGTTCTTCCTATGCGATGTACATATATTTCTGGTCCTTCTCTTGGTAAATCAAAATTGAAAATGTGTGTTACATGGGGAATATCTAGTCCTCTTGCTGCAACATTAGTAGCTATCAAGCAGTCAATTTTCTCATTTCTAAAATCTGCTAAAACACGTTCTCTTTGGTTTTGTGTTTTATCTCCATGTAACGTGCTAAATACCATATTGAGGCCTTTTTCCTTTATTAAGCGCTTTCTAAGTTTGTCTCCCCATCTCCTTGTATTGACAAAAATAATCGAAGATTTGGGTTGTTCCATTTTGAGAAGAGTAACAAAGCTAGCATATTTCTGATTAGCTTCTCTGATTTTGTAATAATACTGCCTACAGTTAGCTACTGTTATATCATCCTTGCTCACATTTAGTTCGACAAGTTTCTCACCATTACTAAACTGGCGAGCAATCTTTGTTATCTGTTTAAGCATTGTTGCGGAAAATAATAATAAGCGAGGAGAAACACCTTTCATTGCGTCAAATAGAATGTACTGTATATCAGGTAAGAAACCCATATCGAGCATTCTATCTGCTTCATCTAAAACAACAAATCTTACTTTGTTTAAAGAAATAGCTCTTCTTCTATAAAGATCCATAAACCTTCCTGGAGTAGCTATAACAATCTGAGCTCCAGCTTTAATCTCTTTTCTTTGTCGGTCTATAGAGACGCCGCCATAAACCTCGACGGTTTTTAATTTTCTATATTTATTTAGTTTAGTAACCACACTATATACTTGTTTACATAATTCTCTAGTAGGTACTAATACGACTGCCTGAACTGAGCGTTCTTTAGGGCTAATCTGATTAGTAATAGGAATAGCGAAAGCAAGTGTCTTTCCAGTTCCTGTCTTAGCTTGAGCTAAAATATGTGTTCTACCACCATCAAGAAGTTTAGGAATCGCTTTAATCTGTATTTTAGTTGGAGTTTCAATTCCCATATCATCTAATGCGCGTTTTATATTATTGTTTATATCTAATTCTTGAAATTTCATTGATACCACTGTCTATAGATTACACTAAAATCAAGTACCAATTCTTTGAAGGCATGATTCTACGTAATTATTTTGGGCGTTGAAAAAAACTTAAACAAAATAATTACTTATTTCGAAATCTTCCTCAACTACAAGTGT
>BPTM01000241.1 GCA_023705945.1 Candidatus Heimdallarchaeota archaeon | reverse complement strand
AGATATCTTATTCCTTTTCAGGCTTGAGAAAGAGAACATCCTTACATCAACACAAGCTGACAAAAGCAATAAGAAGATTACAAGATCGTAGTTTTCTTTCAAAGAACGAAAATGGTTCTTACGAATTAACCGATAACGGGAGTGTTTATACTAGAAAACTCTTGCAAGAGCTTGTCAACAAAAAAGCTGTAAGTTCAACAAAAATACCCAATATTTCTTTAGTAAAGAAATTACGCACCATACCTCCTTTAGAAAAAAGGAAAATAACTACATTATTAGAAAAACGTTGGTTTAACAATTATCGTTTTCTTTATCGAAGAGAAATAGGAGATATTACAGAACTTTGCTGGGAAGATAATGAGAAAAATCAATGTCATGTATATTTAAATCCTGAAGGTGAGATTCAAGTTGAATGTTCATCTCTTAGCCAAAAATCGAATGAAACCCAATTTATTACAAAGTGGGTTAGCGAAGAGATTCAAGACCATACTGATGTCGAAGTACTGATAGATGAGGAGGAAGAACGCACTAAGATTCCCTATAATTAATGCTTCTTAGTGCTAAAACATTAAATATTTAAATCTAAAAAAATGAACAAAGGTGAAGTGTAATGATGAATGCACCAAATTTCAATGGGGTAAATGGAAACCCATTTATGGAACCCAAACATGGAACAACTACAATTGCTTTAAGATTTAAAGATGGTGTAGTTGTAGCTGCCGATAAAAGAGCTTCAATGGGCACTTTCGTCGCGTCTAAAAAAGCAGAAAAAGTACACATACTAAATGGTTTTACTGTTGCCACTATAGCTGGGCTAGTTTCAGATGCTCAATACTTAATTAATCTTACAAGAGCAAACATAAATTTATATGAATTAGCCAGAGGTTATCCTCCAACATCAAAAATGGCAGGAAACCTGTTAGCATCTATCATGTATGAACAGTATCGAGCATATTTTCCATATTACGTTAATATGATTGTTGCAGGTCTAGACAAAGAAGGACCACACGTATTTAACTTAGATATGGCTGGTGGTATAACCGATGAAGATTTTGCATCGACTGGATCAGGATCATTAGTTGCTATCGGTGTCTTAGAATCTACTTGGAAAGCAGACCTACTTGAAAAGGACGGAATTGCAATAGCTATCAAAGCACTTGCAACAGCTATTAGTAGAGATACCGCTACTGGTGATGGTATGGATGTTGCTGTTGTTAATAAGAAAGGGGTTAGAAAGATAAAACCTGAAGAAGTAAAAACTATTTTGGAGGCATTATAAATGTTAGGACCACAATCTATGGGATATGATAGATCACCTCTAATGTATTCTCCAGAAGGACGTATTATACAAACTGAATACGCAAGAGAATCAGTAAGAAGAGGCAGTATTGGAATAGGTATTAAAAGCAAAAACGGTGTCGTACTGGCAGGTTTGCTTCGTGTTGTTGACTTGAATGAACCTGATCATAAGATACACAAAATAGGTGATACTGTACAAGCAATATTCGCTGGAGTAGCAGCTGATGGCCGCATTCTTATAAGTCGAGCTAGACTTGAATCTGAGATTTTCAAGCTCACATATATTGACTCAATTGATGTCCGATCACTTGCTATAAAAATAGGTGATTACGTACAATTATTTACCCAGCAAGGCGGTCTTCGCCCTTTTGGTGTAGGGATGCTTTTTGGCGGTCTCGATCAAACAGGTCCAAGTTTACAGTTTGTTGATCCAGGTGGCGGAGTGGTTTCATGTAAAGCTAAAGCAATGGGTGAAGGTGATTCTGAAGCAATTGCTTTTCTCAAAGAAAAATACACTGAAGAGCTAACCACTGACGAAATGGTTGAAATTGCTAAAGAAGCAATCAAGAAAGCATCTAGAGACACTGAACTATCCGATGAAAACATCGCTATAGAGATTATGCCATATAAGGCTTAGTCCATTTCTTTTCTTTTCACAAATTTGTTTTATATATTTCTACTTCTTTATTCTTGAATAAGTATTTAAGAAAGAATTTTGTTACATTTTAGAGAGGATAATGAGAGTTTATTTATCAAAAGCAATTAGAATTAAAGGGAAGGATTGGAGCATTGCTTGTGATAGTACAAATTCAAAATACTATCCTTTAGTTTTTTATAGTCATGCACACTCTGATCATGTTCCAAGGAAGTTACCAGCAACTGACATAATAAGCTCATCAGAAACTAAATCATTATTAAAAGAATTCACGTCCAATTTTTCAGAAGGACGATTCTTTGAAGATTACAAGATAGGTGAAACAAGTTTCAAACAGCAAACAGCTGGTCATATTGTTGGTTCAACAGCACTAAAAATCAAATCAAATGAAGGTACATTAATCTATACTGGTGATGTTTCGATTAGAAATAAAGGGTTCATCGAGCCTTTTAAACCTGAAAAATGCGATATATTGATTATTGAAAGCACATTTGGTTTATCACAATATGAGTTTCCAGAATATGGTCCAGTTATCAAAGAAACCCAAGATTCAATAGCTGAGAATCTAGATAATAACACTCCAGTCGTTTTAATGGGTTATGCTTTAGGGAAAGCTCAGATGCTTTATCAGGCTTTTTCTCATCTGTCAGAAAATATAATATTGCACGGAGCTAACTACAAAATCAATTCCTTACTCAAGTCTGAAGGTATTGAAGGTGCAGTTGATTGTGTTTCCTATCAACATGCGAAGGAAAAAGGTTTGATGGAAAAGGAAAGGAGTTGGATACTGTTTGCACCATTAAAATCAGGTAGAGATGATTTTTATTCCTATCTAAGAAATAAATTTGGTGCTGTTCTCTATGCCTTTAGTGGATGGTGTATATCATCTAATTACAAATACAGAATGAATGTTGATTATAGTGTTCCTATAAGTGATCATGCAGATTTCTCAGAACTCATAGAGATATGTGAATCCTGTAATCCCGATAGAATATATACGATCTATGGGTCAAACGTAGCATTTGCAGCTGAACTAAGACGTCGTGGATTTAATGCTAATCCATTATCGAAGCAGACCCTACTGGACGCTTACTTCTAGGTTAATAACTAGCAATCAGATCTTCAATCTGTGTTTCTTTGTATAGGATTTCATTAAGATAAACTACTTGTATTGGAATATTTCTCCTTGCAAGGAAATCACGTGCATTCCCGCTAATCGCATTACATACTAAAATCAATTTTTTAAGATTAAGGGAATCAATTAATTGTTCAAGCTGAAGTAATTTGTTTGTAGGAATGCTTCGTCTCCAATTCATAGTTATAATGCCTATCTGAGAATCTTGAAGATAAAAATCTAAAACATATTTAGTTCGTCCTAACTTGAAAATTGCATTTTCTTCAACATTGAATTTTCTTTTAGACAATTCTTGTCTAAGTACTATATTTACAACGGACTCTTGTTCATTCATTAAAGATGAATTATAGGATTCTATTAAAAACAAACATTATTACCAACATAATATGCTGAAAACATCACAAAAACCCCTAATTCTGACAAAAATCACGAGGTGGTTGAATTTTAAGCTTTTTATATTT
Source organism: Candidatus Heimdallarchaeota archaeon (assembly GCA_023705945.1). GTDB lineage: Archaea > Asgardarchaeota > Heimdallarchaeia > Heimdallarchaeales > Heimdallarchaeaceae > UBA460. Next base: position 9,031 of record BPTM01000241.1, on the reverse strand, counting down.
TGACATGATTTTGAGAAAAGAAAGAAAAGTTAACCGAAAATATATTTCATTTCTTTTCGGTTTGAAAGTCGTAGGAGTAGTCTATCAGCAAATGAAACATGACTTTTCACCATAATTTTAGGAATATCGTTGAAGACATAGATATAATCGATGTTCTTTCTTTCTTCTTCAAATTCCTTATCTTTTATTTTGTATAGAACTTTCTCTTCATCCACACCAATTAATTGACATGCAATCCCAACTTCTATTTCTGCTTTAGTATAAAGAATAACAGATTTTCCAATCAATGTTTGCAATGTTACTGTTTGCTTAGCTATTTTATCTTTAGAAAATCTGAGAAGAACAGGAGGTAATTCAATTAACAAATCTTTACCATTATAGGATATTTCTTCTATGTTACCAGCTTTGTCAACTTCAAATATAAATGAAGATTCAGAAAATGTTTCTCCTAGCTCAAAAGATCTTATTTTTGCTCCTCTATCAACTCCATCCACATAGAAGAAAATTTCATTATTAATGAAGCTTTCAATATACGAAACTGGTTTTCCTGTATATTTGTTAGTATAGATTTCTTCTTCATTGTTCAAAGATTTAAAAGTAAAAATCGGTTTATTGTTCTTTTCTGCGGTTTTGTAGGATACTAGAAGTCCAGCCTTTCCATTTTTAGAGAGATATGTTTCATTGATTTCGGCATCATGGATGGAGAAATCAGAGATTTGAATATTTTCTAAATTGCCATCTTTGGTTTTGATACTCAACGAGAGAGGTCGGCAAATTAATTCGTTTATAATAACACTTTCAGCGTTTCCGATAATTAGAATATCTTCTATGTGATCGTATGCAACAATATCTCGTCCAACTATTCTGGAAACTAGTTCGTGCATTCTAGTTATTTCAAGGAATGTTTTCACCCCATCTTTCCCATAATATTCAATATATCTCGAAGATATTAAATCGGTGAAATCATCTCTTTTCCTTGCAAATTTCTTTATTGTTTTACCCCTAATGAAATTTGGGAAAATAAGCCAATAAGGGAGTAAAGCTCCTTTAATTGGAGATAATTCATCATCAACCATAGCTTGTATTCTATAAGCTGATCTTGGATGAGACATGAAAATATTTGCTATCATATCCCATCTGCCTGGACGATAAACATGTCGATACAATCGAATTGCAGCTTCCCCTAGGAATCTTTGTTTTTCCTCTTCTGTGAATTCCTTTCCTGTTAGTAACTGGACATTTACACCAAAATCACCAGCTACTCCTTGATAGAATCCCTCAAGCCTATACAACGCTTGAGCTAGTTCTCTACCGTACCCAGCTTTCTTTGTTTGGTTGTCTGCATCACCTTCAAGTACTCTTACGAAGATGTAAAGGAAGGCTAGGATGCCATAATTTATTAAGAAATAAGCACCAAAAGAAACTTCCAAATCTCGATATGCTGAATAGTCTAAAGTTGTTGCAGGAAGCAAAAATGCTTTTTTGATGATCATCTCAGTAGCAGCAATTCCTTGTAGAATAACTACGTGTAATCTTTTATTGTGAGCTAGTTCGTGTGCCACTATCCCCCTTATATCATCATCATTGAATTCCGCTAAATCTCTACAAACTATAGTTATTCTTTGATCAAACCAAGGACCAAAAGCCATAGCATTAAGAATAGGGGCTTCAACAAAACCTACTTTCAATTTCCTCTTGATACCCATTTTTACTCTTACTTCTTCTACTAAAGTTAATATTCTTTCATCCTTAATTGGTTTAATCCCTAAAAGTTTTGTTAAAAGTGGTCCAGAAATAAAATACATACCAAGAGCTGCAAAAATCAACAACTCATATGGACCTAGAGATAAGAAAACGATTCTCTCTGCATAATTGATACTTTCAGGTCCCAAATAAAACCAAGAAAGGTTTGAAACCGTTTCTGCGGAAATAATTTCAATGTTTATTAAGATATCAATGACAATGTACAATGATACATAAATTAATCCAAAGAGTACTAAATACAACACCTGAGGAGACATCAATCTACTAACTAAAATAAATTTCTTACCAAAGAAAATCAGAGCCATTATTATGAATACGAAAATCATAATATTATACGCCCAAGCTTTGAATAGATCGCCGGGTTCACCAGTTACATATTCATATACAATATCCCCAATTGTACCTACAAGAAAAACTAAGTAAGTTGTAAGTGAAATAATCATAAACTCTCTCCAGACTGGTGAGCGCCATAATTGGAATGTCTGATATAAAGCAAGTACAAAAAGGCCTAGTGCTATTGCCATTAACCAGTCTTCAAATACGATTAACACTGCTCCAAATGTTAAAGCAATAAATGCCAACATCAAATTTTCAGACGTAGTTCCGTGTCGAATTTTTGTGATTAATTCAGTTATTAAAAAGAATAATCCGAGCAAAGCTATAATTACACCAAGAATGGAATTTGTGCTTTTAGATAAATAATCCCAAACTAAATCCAAAATTTCATTAAATGACATATTATCATTGGTTTTGAATTAAAGACCATTTAAAATGTTTTGTTTTTGGAAAAATAACCTACTTGCAATATCTCTCACTGGAAAGTTTATTATCTTTGTTAGGAAGCAATGAGTAATGATTCCTTATCCATCTAAAGTGGAACTTAAGAAGAGCAAATTCACCCTAAATAGTAAAACAAGAATAAGCTTTTCACCTGATCTGATGCATGTAGCAGACTACTTGAAAGATTTAATCAGGAGTTCAACAGGATTCAATTTAGCAAACAATCTTGAAGCTAACAAGAAGAACACAATCAGTTTAGTTTTACATGACACATCTGAAATATTGAATTCAGAGGGATATAAATTATCAATAAATACTGATAATATAATAATAGAATCTAGAACTCATAAAGGCATATTCTATGGTATTCAAACCCTTAGACAATTATTTCCCATAGAAATTGAAAGTAGAGAAGTAATTGAAGAATTAATTTGGACCGTTCCCTGTATGTCTGTAGTGGATACACCCAGATTCAAATGGAGAGGACTTATGTTTGATGTGGGTCGTCATTTCCACGATGTGGAGACAATAAAGCGAACTATAGATTTACTAGCACTTCTGAAGATGAATATTTTTCACTGGCATCTTACAGAAGACCAAGGTTGGCGAATTGAAATTAAAAAATATCCCAAATTAATAGAAACTGGGTCAAAAAGAGAAGATACAAAGATTGGTGGTTGGGCAAGTAAAAAATTTAGGGGAGAACCACACAAAGGTCATTATACTCAAGAACAAATAAAGGATATAGTCGAATACGCAAGCGAGAGATTCATAACTGTTATTCCTGAAATAGAGATACCGGGGCATTCATCTGCAGCTATTGCATCATATCCTGATCTAAGTTGTGAAAGCAAAGAGATCAATGTTCCTACCAAATTTGGAATCTTTAACGATTTATTCTGTCCTGGGAAGGAAACAACGTTTGAGTTTCTGGAGAATGTTCTAGAAGAAATTATTAGTTTATTTCCAGCAGACATAATTCACATTGGAGGAGACGAAGCCCCTAAGAAAAAATGGAAACAATGCAAAGATTGCCAGAGAAGAATGAAGGACGAAGGTTTGAAAACTGTACATGAACTACAGCACTATACTACTTCACGAATCGGGAAGTTTTTAGCAAGCAAAGGTAAAAGATTAATGGGATGGAATGAAATATTAACAGAAACCTTAGATAGAAATTTCATTGCACAATGGTGGATGAGAGGGAAGAGGAATGTTAAAAAGCATATTAATGAGGGAGGAGAAGTAGTTTTTTCAAATTTCTTCCGTGTTTACCTTGATTACAATTACATTGTAACACCATTGAAAAAAACCTATTTTTATGAACCCAATTTGAAGAACATTAAACCTGAACAGGATAGACAGATACTCGGAATTGAAGCACCAATATGGACAGAATGGGTTCCCGATAGAGACCGATTAGATTGGCAATTATTTCCTAGATTAGCAGCTGTTTCTGAAATAGGGTGGACAATAAAAAGTAACAAAAACTACAAAAACTTCAGAAAGAGGCTCATCGATTTTTCCAGAAGATTGGACTATTTGGGAGTAAAATATGCAGATTTAAAAGAAGTAGATCCTAACCCGTTGAAAAGAATTTGGAATCTGCGAAGAGTATTTAAATGGCCAGAAATCTGATGAAGTATTTCGTAAACATTAGAAGTAAATACAAATAGTGGCTTATCACAACCTCTTCCAAAAGAAATAATAACAATATGATGGGTACATAAATAGAGAAACATGTCTGAAGTAGAAAAGAAGATGAGTATTTTAATTGACGAAGCCAATGCAAATTATAATGCGAGTAGATTTAAGGATGCCGCTAGAACTTTTGAACATCTTATTTCGCTTGCAATTCAGAATGTCGAACCTGAGGAAGCCATCTATTTTGCTTACCGTGCTGCAGACTGTTGGAAGAAAGAAAAGAATGACATGAATAGAGTTTTGATTTTCAAAGATATGGCAAAGCTGGCATTTAACTTCTCGTCTCAGATAGCTGATAACATTGTAAAAAAATCCAAAAAAGAAGAGGATAAAGCAAAGGCATTAGATGCTTCAGGAGAATGTTTGTTGTATATTAACCCTACTGCTGCTAAACAAAAACTAATTGAAAGCATCAAAATATCAAGCAAACTAGCAGAAAAAGCAAAAACTGAAGATGAAAAAATGAATTTTCTACTTAATGCATTAGAATCTGCAAAGAAACTAGCTGATAAAAAACAGATAAAGGAACTACAAGTTCAAATTGCTAATCGATATGTAAACAACGCAGAAGCAGAGATGAAAAAAGAATCCCCGGAAAACCTACAAATAGCTCTTAGATCCTTTGAAGATGCTTTAGAAATCTATAATGAACTTAAAATGAAAGAGGATATTCAAAGAATATCAAAGAAAATTGAGAAATTAAAAACAAAAGTTGCGGAATATGATCCTTTTGCAACATAAATAAAAAAACAAACAATTTTTTCTAGTTTAAAATAAGCATACAGAATATGCTTAGTAAAGTAAAATTCAAAAGAGGAACTAATAATTATCAGATACATGGTCCCGTAGCTCAGCTGGATAGAGCGTTTGCCTCCTAAGCAAATGGTCGGGTGTTCGAATCACCTCGGGATCGCCAAATCTTATAACAATAGAGTTCTGTGTTTATGATGAGTTCAGAAAATAATAAACTAATACAAGTCTCTATCTGCAATTTTCATACTTGTAATCCGAAAATATGTACAGCTCAAAAGGTCATCAGATCTAGAAAAGCAATTGAAATTCAAATCAAGCAAATACGATCTCAGAGTATTGTTCTAACTCCCTTTTCTTTCATTGCTCTTTCAATAGAGGATCGCGAATTAGCACTTAGAAATGGATTAGTTGGCGTAGATTGTTCTTGGAATAACATAAAAGGAGGGGAAGAAGCTCTGAGTAGAGGAACAGGTAGAGCACTACCTTTCTTAGTTGCTGCAAATCCTGTAAATTATGGAAAACCCTCAAAATTAAGCACACTAGAAGCAATCGCTGCTGCATTGTATATTTTGGATGACAAGATACAGGCAAAGGAAATTTTATCGCTAGTAAAATGGGGGAATGAGTTCTTGAAAATAAACAAAGATTATCTTAATAGATATGCAAATGCTAAAAGCAGCAAAGAAGTAGTTGAAGCTCAAACAATTATAATGGATGAGCTCTATGACTAAGCAAAAATTTAGATAAAAAACTATTTTGAGCAGAAATTTTATAATTATGGAATTTTCACAACAGTTATGAAAATAGGTATCAATTGCTTTCCAACAGTGGGGGGATCTGGAATAGTTGCTACACAGCTAGCCATTGAAATAGCTAAGAAAGGTCATGAAGTTCATCTTATCAGCTATGACACACCATTTTTATTGCGAACTTTTCGACATCCTAATATCACTCTTGACCTAGTTGATATTCTCTCTTATCCACTTTTCAAAGATATTGGTGCCCCTTATACCATTCTTGCAGCATCAAAACTAGTTCAAATAGCTAAAAATTCAGAGATTGATTTAATGCATATTCATTATGCTATCCCAGTAGGAGTTTCAGCATTTTTAACCAAACAGATTGCTAAAATCCCTATAGCAATTACTGCCCATGGATCAGATATTCACACATTAGGAATCGACCCTGCATATAATCCTATAATTTCACATGTGTTTAACAATGTAGATGGATTGTCAACAGTATCTAATTACTTGAAGGAAGAAATGATCAATAAATTTTCTAGTCAAAGAGAGATTGAAGTTTTCTACAACCCAATTGATATCAATAAATACAAGAAGATAGACACCGAACTTTGTGATTTTAGGATTAAACACGAGAAAAATTTTATTCATGTTTCTAACTTTAGACCAGTAAAAAGGGCTCCTTTTATTGTTGAAGCGTTCGCAGAAGTTGTTAAAGATCATCCTGATCTAGGTTTAATTATGGTTGGTGAAGGACCGGAGAGAAAGAAATGCGAAGAATTAGCATACAAACTGGGGATAGCTGATCATGTAATTTTCCAAGGAGTTCGAGTGGCTTTGACAGCAATTTATAATTGCGCAACTGCTCTTCTCTCAGCAAGTACAAATGAGAGCTTTGGATTAACTTTAGCAGAAGCAATGTCTTGTGAAGCACCAGTTATTGCACCAAATGTTGGAGGAATCCCTGAAGTTGTTGATCATAATAAAAATGGTTTCTTATATGAATTGGAAGATAAAGAAGCGCTAATAGGATACATGATACAACTTCTAGAGGACAATCAATTAAAACAGAAAATGGGTAAGAATGGAAGAAAGAAAGTAGAAGAATATTTCGAATCATCCAAAATTGCAGACCAATATATTGCTTGGTACAAGACATTGTTGGAGTAATTACAGCATTGAATTTATATAACCGATACCCCCTACGGGTGTATCTTTTGTATAAAACCGTCTATAGGAAGCTATATTGTCATTAATGCCGGTAACTATAGCCATGACAAACCATGGCCAACTAACTTCTTGCCATTGATGTCTGTTATCATACATACCATATTGCCAGGATTTAAATCGTTCAATCAGATTAGTTGGTTTGTCTTTTACTATCTTAATGGCCAATCTTTTACTATTGATATAATCACCTAGATTTTTAGAACGCTCTTTGAGCTCGGATATTTCGCCTTTTCTTCTTGCTTTTGCAAGAGAACCTAAAATTCCAAAGAATTCTGGAGTAAGAATTGAAAATGGTTCAAGAGATGGATCCTTGCTAAAATTCTCAATCCAAGGTGTGTTATATAGTATTCGAGTGTATTTCACGTATAATGGAAACTTAAAACCTAGTTTTTGAACTGCAGGAATCACTTGAGCATTATAATTAATTTCTCCAGGTCCAGATATTCTGATATAGGTGGGAATAATTGTTTGAAGAAGAGCTTGATTAGTATCCAAACGTGGATAAAGGTTCTTGATGTGAGCTGATAAGTCTATATTATCTTTACTCACACTAAATGAATAATCAACATTATCAATAGGACACTTCCCTTGAAAATACAAAAACTCATTATCCTCCCTACAGGATAATTTAATTCTATAATTATCATTCGGACATTCATAGAAGAAAGGAGAGTAATCGGGTTTCTTTTTTGCTGTAGTTGGTTTGAATCCTAGTTCTTCAATCTTTTCTGTTGCTTTGTTAAACTCGTGAATATAATTAGATCGAGATCGTAAAAATGGTGCGTATCCTTCAGAGGTCATTTTACGAATTTCTGGATGAGAAGTTGGAAAGAACACAATCCCCCAGTCGTTAATAATATTTGTTTGAATACCCCAAATAAGTGTCATCCATTCACCTAAATCTGAGGAACTTCTGTAGGTTTCTCTAAGGAAAGTAAGGATATGTTCAGTTTTTTCAAGAAATAGTTTCAATTTGTCCTTGCTTATCGTGGACTTGAATTCACTAAATATGTTCCTAATGACTAAAAGACTCTCTTCCAACCATGAATAGTTATTAGAAGTAATAGTGTTTGCTATAACGCCGTCTATAGCATCGGGAAGATGTATTGCTTTACTTACTGAGGATTGGTAATTTGGTAGATGAATTGTTGTGATTTCAGGTTGGATACTATCATGGGTATTGATCAGAAAAACCGGAACTAGGAATTTTCCTTTCTCCTTACTAATTTCGGATACATTGACAATTGCAGAAATCTTATTCCCAATTATTCCAGTTCCACCAAATATTGTAGCTTGTTGACCTGCTAATACAACTCCATTCTGTAATTTTGAAATGTTATACTTTGTTTTTGGGGTGAGAATTCCAAGACTTTCATGATATTTTGTAAGTATTTGTTTAAGTTTTGAAATCTTTTTATCTTCAATCTTAATCTCAGGCATTAAAGCTGCATATTCTACAGCATCACCATAAGTTTTGGGAATATTGTTGTAAAAGTAAGTTGAATCTGGAAAATTAGTTTGTTCATTCACATAAGCTTCGTATAAATCTCCAATTCTTTCCATATTAGAAGGTGAATCTATACATATTCTTAACAATTTTTATATATCATTTTTCCAAGCTTATGTTAGAGGAATTTAACATGAAGAATCATTGTTTTGTACATATAGAAATTCCAGCTAAGGATCTAAAAAAAACAAAAGAATTTTATGAATCAATCTTCAAGTGGGAAGTGGTAATCCAGACAGGTTTCGATGATTATGCCTTTTTCAAAGAAACAAAAGATAGCATTGGTGGTGCTTTTCAGAAATCAGACAAAATAATTAATGGTGAAGTTACATTGTACATTAATACAGATAACATTGAGTTATCTTTAGAAAAAATCAAGGAAGCTAATGGAGAGGTGGTTCAAAAGAAGACTCAAATTTCTGAAAATCATGGATTCTATGCTTTGTTTAAAGATATTTCTGGTAACTTAATGGGTCTCTGGTCTAGAAACTAGAATTGACCAAGCCCTTATATAACCACTATCCGACAGAAACACGCTTGCTTTAGTTTG
>BPTM01000240.1 GCA_023705945.1 Candidatus Heimdallarchaeota archaeon | reverse complement strand
ATAAGAAGGAACAAGTCAAACGGAAATGGGCTCTTTATCCCTATCGGTTAGCACACCATCCTCTATGTAAGGAATTTGCTAATCATGTTTATCACATCAAAGGCTACAAAGTATGTAGAGGCTGTTTTAACTTCTACTTAGGATTAATTGTAGGTATTTTACTTGCCCCCATCTCTATTTTTATTCTAAATATTGATTTCTGGATAGCATTTATTGCAACAAATATGCTCTATATTTTTACACCTTTAAGCGTGTTACTCAACCCACCACGTATTATAAAGGACTTCTTCAGGTTTCTCCTTGGTATTGCTATGATAAGCATGATAGTAACAATAACTCTTGCAATTGTTGAACTTCTTAGTGGGTTCAACATCTGGGCTCTCGTAATTATGCTGATAACGATATCAATCTACATTATTAGTAGAAGGTATTTTATGCGATTACGAAGCAAAGGGAATGAGAAAATCTGCAGAGAATGCGATCAATTCTATCTTCCTCTTTGTGAAGGAATGGAACAAAAGGAAGAAAGTAAGAAAAAAACTACTGAGCAATCAGAAAGAAGTTAGTTAGGTAATCAGTAAACTTTTATCTAACTTGTTTTCCTTTGAAGTAGTATTGGAAATCTTTAATCTACCTAGCAAAACCTCCTTGGAGCATTCAAAATGAGAACACAATTTACTTTTACCATCATGGATCTAATAGGTCTTATAGCGTTACTTTTTATTGTTCTTACTACATTAACTATAGCTGAAATTCTACGAAGAAAAGACAAGGTTCAAGGGAGTACTTCAAGGAAAATTGTTCATTTAACTGTCGGAAATGTTATTCTTGTTTTTCCCTTTTTCTTCTCAAACGTATGGACTGCCTTAATTGGTCCCTTGTTCTTTATTCCTTTTACATATTTTACTTCTCCAGCATCTCCCATCAAGAAGTTCCGCTTGAAGGGTGTTGGTGATGGACACGCCTATGGAACCGTTTTCTATGCCATTTCTCTGACAGTTTTAGTTGGATTATTTTTCTATCCTGATGTCAGTAATCAGAATAATGTAATCTTATTCGCTTCTTTCATGCCTTTAGTTTGGGGTGATGGAATGAGTGCAGTAATTGGAACAAAATTTGGAGAAAAGAGTAGATACACTATTTTTGGTAGCACTAAATCTCTGCTAGGTAGTTGGACAGCAGCTTTTGCTACACTTGGAGCGGTGACTATAAGTTGTTTAATCTTGAAGCAAACACTACAAGTTGCAATCTATATCGGATTGCTCACAGGCTTCATAACAGCGATAATAGAAGCAATAACTCCAAAAGGGTTTGATAATATAGCAATTCCATCAGCAAATGCTTTAGTATTGTTCTTATTATATACATACGTTCTAGATGCGAATTTAGAAAATCTGAATCCTGATCTATCCATAAATTCGATAGTTGGTGCCACTGTAATTGGATTGGTGTTGGCTATTTTAGGTATAACATTGAAAGCTTTAACGTGGGACGGAGCTATTGCTGGGTTTTATTTTGGGTTAATCATTCTTGGTTTAGGATCATGGACATGGGGAGCTATGTATGTTTCTTTCTTCATTATTGGTTCTTTATTCACATTCATTGGAAAAAACAAGAAAAAGGATGCTACGGAGGAGTTTGAGAAAGGAAAGACAGCGAGAGATAGTGTCCAAGCAATGGTAAATAGTATAGTACCTGCTGTACTCGCATTTGTTGCAATTTTAGCACAAGAGCCTATTTTCACAATTATGGCAGGAGGAGCTTTTGCAACCAGCTTGAGTGACACTCTAGGAACAGAAATAGGTGTATTATCAAAGAAGAAACCTAGAATATCCAAAAAACCTTGGATAAAAGCTGAAAGGGGGACACCAGGAGCTGTATCAATCATAGGTTTACTTTCATCAATTATTGCAGCTGCAGTGATAGCAGGGATAGGATTTGGTGTTAGTTATCTAGACAGTCTTGTAGTAATGTCTTCCTCTAAAGTACTATTTCTTATAGCTGTAATTATTGGAGGTTTCTTAGGTGCGTATGCTGATAGTATCTTTGCATGTACTATTCAAAAGATGAATAAATGTAAGAAATGTAGCAAAATAACAGAAAAAGACTTTCATTGCAGTGAAGAGACAGTATTCTATTCAGGTATATGCTGGATGCAAAATGATGTAGTGAACCTCTTTAGTGTTGCAATTGGTGCTTTCATTTCAGCACTTGTATATATTATTGGATACTATTTAATCTAAAGTGTTTCTTTATCACTTAAGCATTCAATCGCAGGAAGTAAAGTACCTTTCATAACTTCTAAACTTGCTCCACCTCCAGTACTGATAAAAGAAACTTCATCTTGAAATCCAAATTTTTCAAAAGCAGCAGCTGAATCTCCACCTCCAATGATTGTGTAGATATGATTTTCAACAAGATGTGTAGCAATTTCTCTTGTCCCCTTCTCAAATTCTTCTTTCTCGAAAACACCTAAGGGTCCTTGCCAGATTACTTGCTTTGATTCACTTATTATCTTTTTGTACGTCTCTATTGTTTCCTCACCGATATCAACACCAACATGATTTTCACGGATTTCTGTAATTGGAATCAACTCAATTTTTGTTGGATAATCCAATTCATCACATACAACGACATCTCTTGGGAGGTAAATTCTGGTACAACTTTTGTCTGCTTCTTTGATATATTGACGAACATCATCAAGTTTTGAAAGATCTCTTATTGATTTACCTATTGCATAGCCCTTAGCTAATAAGAACGTAAAAGCCATTCCTCCACCAATCAGGATATTGTCAACAACTCCAATAAGATACTTGATTACATCGAGCTTGTCTTCGACCTTCTTTCCTCCAAGAACAACTGTCAAAGGACGTTTAGGTTTAGCAATGATACTTGAGAGAAACTTCATCTCTTTCTCAAGCAAGAAACCATAGCCTTTCTCTTCTAAATGCTTACACACGCCATATGTGGATGCGTGTTTTCTATGAGCTGTCGCAAAAGCATCTGTTACGTACACATCTGCCAATTTCGCTAACTCTTTTGCAAAGGTTTCATCATTTTCTTTTTCTTCTGGATGAAAACGAGGATTTTCTAAAAGGAGCAACTCTCCAGGTTTGAGTTTTTCAACCATTTTTTCAACATCTAAACCAATGCAATCGTCTGCTATATAAATATTTGAAAGGGGACAATATTCCCTTAATCGCTTGTAAACATTTACTATTCGCATTGATTCTTCTGCTTTGCCCTTCGGCCTTCCTAAATGACTTATTAGTATAATACGACAGTTTTCATTAAGTAAATAATGAATTGTTGGTAGAGTATATCTGATTCTTCGAGCATCAGTTATATTTCCATGTTCATCCATGGGTACATTGAAGTCTACACGAACTAGAACCCGCTTGTTTCTTAAATCCAAGTCAGTTATGGATTTCTTTTCTTTAAATTTTAGCATGTTTGAAAGGTCACGTTTAATATAACCTGCATCACTCTTAATTTCTGAAACAAGCATTCATATTTCTCCTACTATTAACTGATACATATTGCGCATATGTATCCGACTACTTGTAATAATGTGTTGAATAAAAAGATTATCCATCAATCTTCTAAAGAGTATTGAAGTATCTGATGAATCAGCAAAAATAAGAAAGGTGTTAACTATATGTTTACCATGGAGTTTCAGATTACTGAAGGTAAATCTGCAGATTTAATCGAAATATCGAGAATCTGGACTGATGTAATAGATAATCATGCACAATTTGATTATACATTCATATTAGATAAGGAAGGTTCATTAAATTTTCAATTGATGATAACTGATGCTTTAACTGACCCCGATCAAGTTTTATATGTAGCAAGAAAGGGAGAGGAAATAGTTGGTTTTCTATATGGTTTCACCAAGAAATATTCTGGGATTTTTAAAACAAGACTAACAGCTCATGTTTCAGATATAGCAATCAAAAAAGAATATAAACGTAAAAGGATTGGATCTGCTTTAATGCATAAATTTGAAAATGAATTTGCTAAATCTAGGAAGGCAGATGAGATATCACTTAATGTGCACTCGCAGAATTTAGAAGGATTGAATTTCTATAGTGAGTTAGGATTTAATAAAAAACTTATTACAATGCAAAAAAGTTTAAGGAATGATTAAACCAAGACCAAGATGGTTCATAGGAACAAAATCGTCATCGATTTTTTGAAATCCCATACCATTCCCAATTGCAGACACGGGTAATGAAATAGAGCCTTGTTCAACTTTAAAAACAACTTCAATCTTTGTTTTTGGATTAGTTGTTTCTTCTATTTCATAGTAAAACTCCTTTGATTCTGTAGGTGAAAAATGAGTTGTCAAAACAGCAGTATCATCAATCAACAGCTGAATAATAGCTTTCGGATGTCCTTCAATCCTATCAATTTGAACACATACTCCCTTTACACCCTCTCTAAATAATAATGCAGAAAATACTTGTTTTACTTCTTTTATATCTATACCTAGTGTTTTTGGTGAAGGTAAAGTAGCAGATGGAGTATAGCCCCAGACTTTAATCATGTTGTATTATTTCTTATTCCACTATTAATAAATTTATTTTAAAGAACAAATAAGTATTAAAATCATTAAATAAAAATAAAAAGGAAAAAAGAAAGAGAAATTATTTTCTCTTTTTCATTAAGACATAAACTACGCCGATAATTGCTAATGGAATAACAGCGAATGCAAATTCGTATGAAGCTTCACCAGTTAAAATTGGACCAAACCAGTTTATGATGTTATTTGTGAGCATCTGACCATAGTGCACTCCACCATTGTATGTGCCTCTTTCTGTAGTTTGGTCATACATGTTCTTATAATGAGTGTAGAATGCTTCACCAGCAACAATCACGTGATTGTCGTTCTCCATAAATTCATAAACAATAGCGGGGATGTAACCTGAAACACCACCATAAATGTCCCATGCTTCTTCACTTACATCAGAATCAATTCCTGTAGAGTTATCACTGTAAGTCATAATCATGGATATTTTATAATGGATAACATTTTGAGTTACACGCAAATCCATATAGCTATCTGTAACATAGTTAAATCCTGCAACTCCACAAGGACCATGAAGGATAATACCAGCTTCCATGCCTTTTGTTAGGTTAGCAATAAGGGGCATATCATACTCGGGGTTATTACTGTAACCAAGCTCAGTCGCAGCTACACGATAAGCAGATCCATCATTGTTTTCAATATCTTCGACTGATGATCCATCTAATCTAAGTATAGCACCAAAATCTTCGAGAATTCTATTAATAGGGTTGACATCAAATAAGCCATTAAAATCAGAATCACCTGATGCAATGACCAATTTATGACCTAAACTCCACCAATTCGCGATGTCACAACGTTCACAGAGTGTATACATATCATCAGATTGTGTTAGGAATAGTATGTCTACTTCATCTGGTAGTTGCCATGTATCATTAATGAGAATGACTGTGTTACCAGCTTCAGTTAAATTATTCATAATTGGGGTAAGATCATCAACAGTTGTATGATGTCCTCCGTGTGAAATATCAAAAGCTACTGTTAATCCAGAAGCAGTAATTGATGTTTCATATGCAAGTGTAGGAGAGGTCATACCTGCAATCATTCCCACAATTAGAATTAATGTGAAAATATATTTTCTTTTCATTTTATTCACCGCACAAATTTGTGCATATATTATTAAAAAATACAACTATTTTAATGTTTTGCCTCACATTCAAGTTTTTACATGTTCCGACAAAAAAGCCAATTCTGGAAATATTTTATACCAAAAAGGATATTTTAATGATTGGAATGATATTTATTCCAAGTTCACCATATGGTTTTTACAATCTGGTAATATTACGTATATTTAAAATAAAAAAAACATTGTTTTCATCACCAACAATTAACATTTACCTATAGTATATTCAATATTTGTACAATAGTTAGGGATTCAAATATGATTGAGATATTTCATGTAAGACATAACAAATCACGTATACTCACTCCACAAACAGTTCTTGAGGTAGGAGATAGTATATTGCTTGCGGGGAAAGAAGAACAAATACCCTTTGTACAAGCAAATCAAAGACTCAGATTACATATATTGTTTATTTCTCCCGTGGGAACAATTGTTGATTCAGATCAGTTACGTCTAGATGAAACAGGTCTCCGTCACATCTATCGTTTTCCAATAACACCTGACCTTTTTTCTGGTACCTACATCCTTCTGTTAGATGGGGATTTTAAGCGGATAGCAAAAGTAAATGTTAAAACAAAGAAACAGTTAATGCATCGATGGGTATTTACATATGGTGTTAAGATAATAAATCCAAACAATTATCCCATAAATGATTTTACCATAGATATTATGATACCTCCTAATATCTCACCCATACAACAAGTTACAAAAATTGATTGTAACTTTCGACCTAGTAAATTAATTGCAGATAAAGAGGGAAATAGATGGATGAGATTTTACTTTGCACAACTCAATCCTAATGAAAAAATAACTATCGCATATCGCGCGCTTATTATAACTAGATTAGTTTCCTATGATGTTACAAGAATAAAATCAGAGGAAAAAAACATAGAAAATCTTTATCCTGAAACTTTTCGAAAATATACAAAGGATGAACCATTTATTGATTCCTCAAACAAAAAAATCATTCGAATAGCCCAAAAAACTAGTGGTTTTTCTGCATTAAGCAAGGTTTTAGCGTTCTTAAAATTTCTCAGAGAAAATATTCAATTCCTTCCTCAAAGTGGGGATTTTGGAGCACTCTACGCTCTAGAAAATAGATACGGAGATTGTACTGAATTTGCATCACTGTTTGTAAGTCTCTGCAGAGCTGCTAATGTACCTGCAAGACTAACCACTAGTACTATACGAAGTGAAGATGGAGAATGGCAACATCACTCTCAAGCTGAGTTTTTTGCAAATGGTGTTTGGATCCCAATCGATCCCACTTTACAAGAAGATACAAAATATTTACTGCGAAATCCTGGATGTATAATTTTACAGCGAGGTAATACAATGGGAGATTCACCAATTAGACAGATTCGTTACTTCTATGATGATATTCAAAACAATAAGATAACAATACACACTTTCAGTGATATTCACAGTGATAAAGGAAAAATAATGAAAAAGATGAGAGAGATCCCTTCAGAATTTGAGCTAGGAACTAAAGGTACACTTTTTGAGAATATATCTTGGAAACATTCCATACCAAGTTTAGATCTAGAACAACAGGTTCACAATATCGACATTAGAGTAACGGCACCAGAGACTGCCCCTGTTCATAAACCCTTCAATATTCCAGTTCACTTGTATAATAGAGGTGAGGAAGATGTTATAGGAACACTTCGAATATCTTTTGTTCGTGGCGGAATCTATACAAGCCATCTCTACCCGTTGTTGCTTGAAAGAAATTCTCACGATCCAATCATGATAGAAATCCCAGCAACAAATTTTCTAGGGAAAACCCTAGTTGAATTTATCTTCCAAGATGAGAATGGAGGAAAATTGGGTTACGAACAAAGAAAAATTCATTTTCAATAAAAAAAGGGAAGGAAAAAACTGATATTAGATACCAGTTATAGCTTCTGCTCTTGATCCCAAGATAACATTGGTTATGAACAGACTTACAATCTGCAGAAACATCAATATAACACCTAATGCACAGAATATCTGGAATTTCAAAGGATTCCATGCCATGTACCAGGTTATTGTTCCAGCATTTGCCTGAAATATAAGGAATATAGTTGTTGATACTTCAGATAAACAATAGAGGAACGATACTAGAGATCCTGCAAAAACATTTAGGGAAATTAGTGGTATAGTAATGCTTGTGAAAGTTTTAGCTCTGCTAGCTCCTAGATTAAACGCAGCTTCTTCTAAGACCACGTCCATTTGTTGCAATCCTGCATAAGCTGATCGTACCGTAAATGGGAATTTTCTAACTGCATAACTCAATATAAGCAAAGTAACAGCCACTCCAATAAATGGATCTAAACGAAGAGATGATGTAATATATGCCATTGAGTTCGTAAACCAGTTAGGATTTCGTGAAGACATTCCACTCCAATCAAAAGCTCTGTAATAACCAATCGCTAGTACAATTCCAGGAATAGCTATAGGTAAAGTTACTAGAGCATCAAGAAGGTTCTTACCTCTGAAATCTTTTCTACTTATCACATAAGCAGCTAATGACCCTAGAACAACTATTAACAACGTTGCTATTACACTATACACTAAAGTATTAATCACATACCTTGGTATATTGTACGTTGAAGAAACGAAAATCAATCTATAATTTTCAATCGTGAATCTTATCTCACTCGGGCTACCAGCTCCCAGAGTTTCCATTAGAGACATAAAAATTACTCCTACATGCACCAATAGTGAATATATAAACAACAGTATAAGGAATGGATATATGATTAACAGTTTCCATCCTGCTTTTGCCATGCGGTATTGCCCAGCTCGACCTTTTGATACCATAGAGTATTTCCGGAGAGAGATATATTTTCTAATAACAAAGAATCCAAGAATTGCCATTATTAGTAAAATACCTCCTAAAACACACACTTCAGGCGTGATTATAGCTGCCCCTGCTCTTGCATAGTTTTCAAAAATATAATACGTCAGATAGTTTTTTGCAGCATTATCTCCCATCGCAGCAAAAATTATCGGTGTTCCAACGTCTTCCATTG
The DNA here is from genome assembly GCA_023705945.1 of Candidatus Heimdallarchaeota archaeon. GTDB lineage: Archaea > Asgardarchaeota > Heimdallarchaeia > Heimdallarchaeales > Heimdallarchaeaceae > UBA460. The sequence continues at coordinate 12,942 of BPTM01000240.1, read as the reverse complement.
AGAGAATTAAGACCAAAATGGCTCCCGCACCAATTCCAGGCATTGCAAGAGGAAGTGTTATAGTTCTAAACAATTTGAAACTACCAGCACCCAAATTTTCTGCAGACTCCTCCATTGTTGGATCAATATTAATAAAAGAAGAAAATGCATTAAGATAAACTAAGGCATAGAAATGTGATGTTTGAACAAAGCATATTGCTAGGAAACCTTCAAATATTATTTTGAAGTTAAAGACTGGATCCAAGAAGAAATTATTTAGAAAACCATTTGGACCGAGAATTAGACGGAATCCCATACCAGAAATGAACGGTGGTATAATGAGAGGAGCTAGTGCTAATATGCTCACCAATCTTTTACCAGGAAACTCGAATCTTGCTAAGACAAAAGCTAATGCCGTTCCTAATAATACAGAGAAAAGAGTTGTTGATAAACCTAGTATTATGGTATTTACCACAACACCTCTATTTACTCCACTTAAGACTAAGACATTCACAGTTCGTGTATCCTTAAAATCGTTTATATAACTTAAAGCTTGAATGTTTGAACTATCTATAATATGTATTCCACCTTTCCCTTGTGCAAGGAAAATCTGGTTTGATGTTTCATCGATATAGATGTCTTCTGTTCTATAAAGTGTAGTGTTGTAATAACTTATTTCTGAGATATCTGAAACGTTAGATGTATCTAATATTGTAATGCCATAATCTAGCTTTATATCATCAAGAATGGTCACATAACTATAATCACCTAAAACTTCAACACTAAAGGATTTTATGTCAGGTTTATAACCTAACAAAGAAATGGAAAGCGGATCAGAAATATCAAAAATAGCAAAACCGGAGAGCCCAAGTGCCACATAAGCTGAATTTCCTACAATTTTTATATTGTAGGCATTAATGTTTCCAATACTAACCTCAGAATTAAAAGAATTTACTTCGATTGGATCACTTGGGTCATTTACATCATATACAATTATTCCAGAAGAATATCCTACTAAATAGGCATAATCACCAGAGATAGCTATGTCTAATGAATCTGTTTCTATGTTTATAGTTGATAGTACTTGTGGATCAGCAACATCTGAAACATCTATTATGGAAAATCCTTGTTTGTTATTATCAAGATATACAAGGTTATTATCTATGTCTAATGCTAGGAAAGTTGTATAATTAGCTAAATCAGGAAGGAAACTTACAGGTGAAAAGATATCGTATATATTTGAAATGTCAAATATGGTCAATCCGCTTTTGCCAGCTGCAGTATAAAGATAATCTCCTTGTATTTCCATATCCGTGAAATAACTCACATCATCATAATAATCAATAATTTCTGTGAGTGAATCTGGGTTCGTAGTATCAATAATTTCAATGCCACCCCCTCTTTCAGCAACAAATGCGAGGTCATCTCGTACAATTACGGATGCTGAGGCACCTCCGATTTGCTGCTCTCCCGTTTGCCACAGATGTGTTGTATTATCTCCTGGGAAATTGAAATGAACAGGATCGGTAAACACATTACTGATCGGTTGAGTAGACCATATACCATTAAAATAAACTCCACCTGATAAAACTAGGATTAATGGAACAACCATCCAAATGATAAAGACAATTGTTACAATAACAATAATTAAGTTAGTTGAAGGGTCACGTAATAATTTCACATACAATATATCAAGAAATGATTTCCTCTGTTTAGTTTTTTCTGTTGACTTGCTTTCATTCGTTTCTTTCTTTTTCGAGCTTGCCATCTTAATTCTTCCAGAAATCTTTAGTCAAAAGCCAATAAACTTAATGCTTTTTGAACTTTACTTAAAATTTTAGAGAGATTCATGAAAAATTACTTAAAAGTTACTAGAAATTATTAAATTTCATGTCTAAAAAGAAAGAAAGGGATTAGAGGAACAACCTCTAATTTCTGCGTTTTTTACGAATTACAGGAATAGCAGCTAATACAGCAATAGCTACTAATATAGGTAATGTGGGTAATGGTGCTGTGTCTCCAGCTAATACCTGGTATATGGCATTATACTTTAATCCAGCGAAGTTTCTCCATCGACTCTCATATTGGGCAGCAACTAAAGTATCACTGATGAATTCTTCATTAATAATAAAGGCTTCCGCGTAAGTCATATTCACAGTCCCTAAATCTGCTTTTAATTCGTTGAAATAGGATTCATTAATTCTTTCGTCTCTTAGTTGAGTAACCATTTCTCCCCAAGCTTGACGTAAGGTAGAGTGCTTTTCAGTGATTGTGTTATGGAAGTAGTAAATAGTTACATCAAGCAGTTCTGTTGCAACTGTTTCATCGAATGCAATACCTTTGTTGCCCAATGTGTTATTATAAAGGAGATAGATGTCTGTTTTGGTTTGACCAAATGGTGTCCAAAAAGCGCTCTCCATTACAGGAAGACGATTAACACCTCCAGTTAGCCATATAGATTGTCCTTCTGCTGAGAACAGGTATTCAAGAAATGCTTCTGCTGCTGCTTGATCATCAACATTTTTTCCTAAAGCGATAGGATCACCATTTACGATTGATTGCCCTGTAGGTATAATGTATTCGCAATCTGGGTTTTCATCTACAGCAATAACACCATAGAAATCTATTGTCATAGCAATTCCTACTTCACCTGAAACAACTGCAGCACGAGTGTCAACTGAACCAGGATAAATCCCAGCATTTGCACCCATACGAGTCATTATTGACCATCCTTCTTCCCATCCAAATGCTTGGAGTATAATTTGGTATATTCTTGTATTTGAGGTGGTTAAAGGTGGATCTCCCATACTGATAGCTTTTACACTTGGATCGATGTAGTATGCTGGTGAGGCTAGTTCTTCCCAGGTATGTGGCACAGGGAGACCATGGTCATCAAGAAATTTGTGGTTTACAGTAAAACCAAAAGAGGATATAGCATTTGCAACCCAAATTAAATCACCACTTGTATTGTTTAATTTCATACCTGCTCCTGCAATTGTATCAGGAACATTTGCATTAATGTAATCAATCAAAGTATTATTGTCAATTGGTTTGAGCATTCCCCAGTTATTCATGGTATTGAATAGTGCTGGTCCACCACCCCACGCAAGATCTACAGATTTGGTTGTACTACCTAATAGTGTCTTCCACCCTTCATCGGTTGTGGCCTGTAGGAAGACTAATTCAGTAATACCAAGTTCGATAGCTCTTGGGGTAGCTATAAAAGCAGTTTCGAATGCTGCTTGGATTGTTGTATCATGTCTTGTAACAATAGTTAACGTGGTAGCATCTGGTGTTGCAATAGGAGTAACTGGAGTGTCAGTTTTTGCATTCACCGATAATAAAGGTCCAACAGTTAACGATGTTAACAAAATAGCAACTAATGTTAAATTTTTTATTTTCATATTATCTTCAACCTTTTAATTGATATCTACTATATATCAAGTAACCATCGAATTACCAAACTATAAAAGTTTTGCACTTCTGAGGAAAGTCTATTATTAGTTAGTCATTAAGTGATTAAACTAGAGAATTGCAAATGTTTTACGTTTAAGTTTTTCTTTTTCTCTATTTACTTATTCAATTTGACCCCACGTGAGGAATTTTCCATCCTTTCTTTTAACTAAAACAGTGCCGAATTTTTTCCATTGTTCTTCCCTGAACCTTACTATACTAAAATCAGTTTCTAGTTTCTGTTTATTTTTGTTTTCAATAATATTCACTTTTGTTTTTTCATCTTCAAAAAATATCTTCGGAACGAACCTTCCTTCTTTTGGTTTTCTTTGCATCTGTTTTGAGAGATCAAAAATCTGTTCAATAGGCAATAAGTCAAAAATAGGTTTGTGCTCACTAACATAAACTGAGCCTGGACAAACTTCTAGTAGTTTATATTCATTTTTACATTTAGAACAGAATATAAGTTGACATCCATTACAGACTTCCCAGCCTTCCAATGCCGCTTCTTTCACCATCATCAGCGAATTACAAAACGCACATCTAATATAACAGTGTAAAATTTCAACTTCTTTCAAATTTTTCGAAACTCCTCTGTTATTTTTCTCCTTTCCTCATCTCCAAATTCGACTAGAGTTCTATAATTATATGACCAAACATTCTGTTGTTTTTTTAAATAACCTTGTTGTGTTAATTTTCGTAAACATAAATCAACTTGATATGCTTTCATTTTGTTTGTATCAATTAGTTTTTCTCTAATGATTTTTGTTGAAAGAGGTTCAGTTTGGGTTTCAAGGATTCCAATTATTGTTCCAAGAACAACAAATTCACTCTTTAATAATTCTGAAGGAGCATAAAATGCAGATTTTAAACTATACCATATTTCACCATCAATAGTATATTCCACCACTTCCAGTCCAAGAATTTCAACAAATTTTTTGTATTCTTCAATAATCTCACGAAGGGTATCAATATCAAATCTTGTAGCAAGCAGAAGATCAATCTCTGAACTTCCAAAAACGAATATCTTGTCTTTTACCCATCTTCTAGACAGAATAGTAGTTAATTCTTTGAACAATTCACTCTTTTCTTCATCTGTTATAGCTGCTGGAAGTTTGACAATTTCAGGTTTTTCATCTTGTGCTTCATCAATGTTATGAAATTCCTCTTCCATTAGCACATCACTTCTTAGTTTCTCTTAGGAGATAGAAGAACGCTACTAGATATTCCTTTTAATTCTTCATAATCACCATTTTTAGAAAATGCAAGATATTCACCTTGTTGAACCACTCTTATTTTTTTCTCACTGATCATCTTAGATAATATTTCAGTTTCTACTATCGATAATAGATCTTCTAATTCTTTTTTCTTGAATTTTTTATTTAGAAGCTTCTCAAACAAATCTTTCTCATAATTCAATATATCACCATAACTCAAAAAAGTGCTTTCAAATACTCTGAGAACATCTTGATTTTTCCGAATGAAGAGTTTAATTTCATCCCTATCTTCAGATGCTATCAATTCTGTTTTAGTTTCAAAATCTACACTACTATATTCTATAGTAGGTTTTCCCATTGTAAAAAATATTGACTGGCATGATTTTGCTACAAATAAACCAAAATTACTCAGTCTTTGTTCTAAAAGAAACATCTTTTCCAAATAGCTTGATTCCCTCAACTCACTCATGTTGATGAAACCCTCATACAGTGCAGAATCCACTAAACTCTCCCTCTGGCTATTAAGATAGATATAAGCATCAGACACCCTTGACCTATCCTTTTCCGACTCAATCACTCCTACTACTTCTTTCTTCCTGAGCGATTTAGAATATTTTTTCTCTAATTCGAAGAGGGTTTGAAAGATTATTTCAGACCAGTCACTTGTCTCTTCAATCATAACAGTCTCAAAACTGCTAGTTTTTTCTGTAGAGTCATGGTCTGTCATATAATCACCTTAGATTCAATTAATATTTTATGTGTAAACTCATCTGAAAGTTGAACATCATCAAGCGAAGGAGTAATTAGGAGAAATTGAGGAGTTATAGATCTATTCTCTTTTGCTATCTTATAGGTAGCTAATGCCATTGAAAAAGCTAATGCTTTATTTTTCTTATCTAATTTCTGCGTGAATTCATCAATGGCATGAATTGGGGAATGGTTTATCATGTGAAGTGCTAAGATTATAGCTTGAGCAATTAACGTTTTTTCTCCACCTGATAACTGTCTATATTTTCTATCATCACCTTTTGTTTCAGCTTCAATTATTAACCCTGAATTTGTTTCATCGTTGTAGTTTACTATACTTAGAGAGATATTCTCGAAAACATCTTTTAGGAGCAAATTGAGCATTTTATTAAGATGAGAAACAATTTGTTGCAAACTACCTTCCCACTCTGCTAAACGCTTTTCCAAATCTTTTTTGAGATTATCCAAATGTTTTTGATTTTCTTCTACTTCTACCTGTAACTCCTCAACTTTACGTTCCTGCTCTTTCAGAGTTTCTTCGGTTACTTCAGGGGTTATTTCAAGAAGTTCAAGCTGTCCTTTAATTTTGCTATAATCGGAGAAGATATCTTCTTTATTTTCACGAATAATTTCAGGTTGTAAACCTTTCTCTTTAGCCAAACTGAGTAATTCTCTGTGCTGTTTCTCTATTTCCTCTACCTCTACATTCAACAATTCAACATGTCTAATAATTCTATTTCTTCTAGATGATAGTTCATTGATACTCTGTGATAATTCTGAAAATTCATTTCTCTTTTTTTGAACCAGGCTTCTTTTGAATGTTAATTCATTATCCATATCTATTAATTGAGAAGCATGACTATCGATTTTTACATCAATCTGTTCCAAACCATTGCTTTCTTCGCCTAATTGTTGTTCAATCTCATTCTTTCTGCTTTCTAGATTGATGAATTTTCTTTCTATTTCATCATCTGACATTTCCCACGGACGAAGATAATTTTCTATCTCTCTTTTCTTATTTTCAAGTTGAATTCTTTCCTGAATATATTGACTTTCTTCTGCAACTAGCTCTTCCATGTTAGTATAAAGAGCTTGTAAATTTTCTCGTATTCTTTCTGTTGACAGATATTTATCCAAAGAAACAGTTAATCTCACACGATATTTGCTTGGTGGTCTGGAAAAAGCTTCTCTAGATAGATAGTAGCTCTTACCATCAGTTGTAAGAATATTTGCCCTAATCTGTTTTGCATAATTAGTGAGTAGATTTGGAGATATTTCAGGAATTGCAAGAACAATGTTTACAAATCGTTTTAGATATAATTTAACTTGAGTGGAGCTTTCTATTAAATTAATAACATTATCAATCACTCCATCTGGCTTCTCTTTCATAACAGTGGATGTGACATAATCTGGTTTTGGACCTTGTTCTTCTTCTAAAACTCTTCCTACAGTGAAATTGGGTTTGAATGACGGGAAGAGATTATCATAAATTTCTTTAGCTGTATGATACGCCTCCTCAGATGTAGCAATGAACCCAAATAAAGTTCGCCCTAAAGCTTGTTTTATCACTTCGGAATACTTCACAAAATCGGGTAAGATTGTTATGACTTCATAAACCGGTCCTATAATATCCTCTGCATATTGAGAGGACTTGATACCTCCTTTGAATTTTATTGTATCTTTTACAAGATTTCGCTCATACTCACTTAAGTCACCATATAGACTTGATCGTTCATCGATACGTTCCTTAATTGCTTTCTCTTCAACAGTTTTTTCCCTCAATTCCTTAGAAATGTCTGATATTCTGACATCTAGATATTTCTGCTGTTTCTTAATGCTGTTTAGCTCATCTTGAAGGCTAATTTTTTCATTCAAATTATCATTGGTTTTTACTTTACGGAATTCAGTAAGTTTCTCATCTAAGTTATTGAGAGTTTCCTTGAATTGGTTTATTTTTCGCACCTTTTCCTCTTTCTGTCCCTCAAATCGACTCACTTTGTCACTTAATACGTCTCTCTCATTGATCAAGTTATTATTGCTATTCTCGAGTTTCTCTAGTCCTTTTCTAGTTTTGTTATAATTCTCGTTGGTAGATTGAATCTGTGTATTTAAATTATTTAATTCAGCCTTCTTGGAGGTAAATTCTTCTTTTGATTCTTGTAGCTTATCTTTGCTTTCAAGTGCTTTAAACCAAACTAATTCTCTATCAACATTCTCAAAACGGGTGAGAAGTTCTCTCTTTTTTTCCAATCTTTCGAAATTTTCTTTCAGTTTGCCCAAGGAAATTTTTTCTTTTTCAAGTTGCAATACTAAAGGAGAGAATTCTCTATTTTTTTCTTCAACTCTTCTCTTTGAAGTTAAATAACTTGCAAATATCTCTTTTAGGCCAGTAGCAGCAAGAAGACTCTCCAATTTCTTACGTGGAGAACCATCAGCAAATGAGCTTAAATACCCTTCCTCAGTAAAATTAAGCATCGTATCATCATAAATTCCAATGCTTTTCATTAATCTCTGTACTTGTTTTCGAGCAACAGATTGTCTTTTGCCTTTAGAATCAACAATATGTCTTCTCATATCTCCTTCTTTATTGAGTTTTATTTCTAAATGAAAACTATCTTTGTTTACAATATTGCTAATATCAGGATCAGAACTAGAGATTAATCTTTGATCATTTATCATGGGATTTCTCAAATATAGCTGGATAATACAATGATCATCAAAGGGTCCAACAAGATCTTTATATGAACTCAAACCTACTCTACTAGGTGTGTGACCAATTGAGAGTATTAATGCCTCAAGTAACTGGGTTTTACCACTTCCATTTGCACCGGAGATTACAATAATAGGCATTTCTGATAATTCGAGTTCGGTATACTTGTGCATTTTAAAATTGTAGAGCGTGAGACGGTGAAATATGAAGTAATCTTGAGAAAATGTTGTTGTAGAGACCATCTTAACCCGCTATTGGAATCTAGCGACAAATCAATATTTAAAACCAGCTATTACGAAAATAAAAAAAGAAAAGAAAGGAAGAAAAAGAATTATCTTTTTGCTCTCTTTCTTATTAAGGAAATTACTATTGCGATAAGAATGATACCGCCAATTGCACCAGCTGCATAATATACGTATTCAATTGGGAATCTTCTTTCGCTTTCTCCACCAGGATAAGAATCAACACCCGCAGAGGATCCTGTTTGTGTTGATTGTCCGTAATCTTCCCAATCTTCGTTATCTTGTGATTGACCATTCATTGCATTCATAACTGCAGTTGAAGCTTCGCTTTCTTCACCTAGAGGATCATCCATATCGTTTTCAAATCTACTGTCGTAGATTATACGAATACCAGGGATGTAACACCCTAAGCTGTATAGGAATAACCAGTGCATAACAATTGTAACTGATTCTCCAGGAGCTAGAGTTATACCTGAAAAGGTGATAAAGCCCATACCATATACGGTTTCATTATATGTGCTACCTTTTGTTGAGGTTTTCCACTTCAATTCCATATCGGTTGCATTGTAGACCTGATATACTGTAATTGTTGTAGAGGCGTCACCAACGTTAGTAATTACGATAGTAATCTCTAATTCCCAAGGTGCGGCATCAGGTATGATGAATAAAGCAGTGACATCAATCGATAAGATAGGTTGTGGAAATGCAGGTTCTCTGTCTTCAGTTGAAGGTAATAGCATTGCCCAATCCATGTTTGATAGAACAAAGTGATGTGTCTCTGCAGCTCCTTCGAATACTGTTACAATACCGTTTCCGAAATCTACGACTCCATCTGGTATAGGAGTTTGTCCTACATCACTATCAAATTCAGCAACAGCATAAACAGGATGAATTCCTAGGAAAGAATTAGCAAACACCTCTGCAGTATCGCTATAGGTTGCACCAGCTGCAATAGATCCTACATTATCATACCAGAATAACTCAGCATTCCTAATTTGCCAATCATTACCCATTCTTCCATGGAATAGATAAATTTCAACATTTTCAGCTGCGATATTTCCTGTATTTTCGACAGTGTAAGTAACTTCAACAGGAGCACCAACAACATAACTCACATAATCCAATGAAACATGGACATTAAGTACCGCTTCATCATCCGCAAGTTGTAGATTGATACCATTGCTAAATCCATAGTATTCGAATCCTTGTTCATCTAAGTAACTATAACGGGCTCCAACTGAGTACCAGTCATTATCCCAAACATTATAGAAACTGAGAGGACGGCTGTAGGTAAAAGTAAGTCCTGGATCACCTATACCGAAGATTAATCTCATCAAATCGTAACCGTTCTTCAACACAGTTCTCATATGAATAGCTTCGTATGTAGCTCCAACATCAATTAAAGCAAAACCCATTGCGCCAAATTCGATTGCGGTTGATGGGATATCATCAATTGCCCAGCTGACATTTGCTATTTCACCAACTTCCAAGGATGGAATAGTTGTTGTAAGATAATTATCATATTGAATGACACTATCTATGACCCCTACAGGAATTTGTTCAAGTGTGAAGTTCAACAAATCTTGATTAAAGATTGGTTTGTTTTCGTAAATCAAATCATAAAGTTGATTTCCAGCATCACTAATTGAATTCCATAATTCAGTCTCATAGGCAGCATATAGAGCAGATGGATTACTAATGTAATCTATTATGTCAATAGGTGCAAGAAAGCTTGTTGCTGTTGATACCAATATACGGGACAGATTGCTAGCACTATGAACATTTATACTTGTGATTATATCACCTGAATACATTCCATATACTACAGATTGGGTTTGTTCTCTCACTTCTGCTGAAGTGATACCTGGCATGAAATCTACTAGAGAATCATTTGCTACCCATCTGTACCAACCATCTAGAACTAGAACTATCTGATTATAATATGTATCAGAGAGTACATCTTCAAGAGTTTCAGTTACATCGATATTAATTGTAGCATCAAATTCTATATGAGCAGATTCATCTAAATACACATCATCTCGAATCGCTGGCATGGTTATGTCATCATTAATGAGACTAACAATGTCTTCGCCTACTTGGTAACTAATTACAATATCTGTTGCATTTTCAGTTCCTGTATTTTTAACTTCATAATCCATTTGCAAGCGTCCACCGATATTGAGCATATCTTGATCATATGCCATATTGACAGAAACCCTAGGAGAAGAAGTTAGAGCAGCGTTATTAATTTCATAAGTAACATTATAGTTGGATGCTGGTCTTGGTGGTCCCATCCATGGAGAATCAAGTAACCAGTCCATCTTCCCAGTAATATGGGGCGCAAAATTATCAGTATCAGGTGTGATTGCAAGAGTATTAATTGTATAGGGGAATTTGAATTTCAATGTAGAAACAGATAAAGGTATATTATTTTTTGCTACAACGTTTGCACCAAACAAATTTTCTGTTGCTAAAACATATTTATCTGTTCCAGTTATTGCAGTGTCATCAACATAAAATACTCCTCTTACGGGACGAATTTCTGCTTCAACAAGACCTTCACCAATAACAACGGCCTTAACAGGTGCAGCACTTACAACTGAAGCGCTTAATAATGAGGCAAAACCAGTACCTACATCTGTTTGTATCTCTGTAATTAGAGTTGTAAATATAGTTTCTTCCATACCACCTGTGAAGTAGTATAGATAATTGTTATTGCCAAGTTTTTCAGCTCGTGCCCAATACAAGACCACATCATAATATGCAGCGAAAAGCATAGCGATATCCAAGGCTTCTGCAAGACTTCCTGCTTCTCCTAATGCACCATCAATTTCTACAATCAATGTTGCATTATCTGGAGATTTTAAGGGTCTTCGATCAAGATAAGGGAGGTAATCTGCTTGATCGGAAGCTATGAATAGCCAGTTCTCGACATTTGCAAAAAGAGGGTCTGAAGCAATGGACGGAGCGCCTTCACCAACTAGAATCAATTCTACTAAAGCAGCAGCGTCGTTGCCTGCGATAATATTCATTTCTTCTATATATATAGGGATTACTACATTTATATTGGATTTGTATTGTGATGATGACAATTGAGCTTGTGTGATTGTACCACTCAGTGTCAACAAAATAACAGTAAAACCCAACACAGTAGTTCCCAAAATTGTTTTTAATTTCATTTTAGACCTCCTATAATTGTCTAAAGACAACTATGTGATAGGAATAATATAAAGATTATTTTAGATTCTAGCAAAAACAACAACTTCGAGAAAAATAGAGACCAGTATAATAACCGTCGTCCACTGTGTGTAGATAAGTTGATTAATCTTGCCGAGGAAACAAGAAGGAATAAAAGATTTTTAATAATTATTATGAAAAAAGTGTATGTTAGTAAGAATAGGAATAGCAGTAGAACTGAAGGGATTCTCTCCAAGCACCTTGAGGAGATGGGAAAAAGAAGAAAAATACCAGAGATTATTAATCCTTATGCTGGATTGGTTGATAATATAGTTGTTCTATACTTCACGAAATGAAAAATATATGATTAAGAATTGTTTTGAAACTTGTAATGCGAAAAGAAAACAAACATTTCTTTTGTGAAAGTAATCTAGTAGCTTTTTTGTTCCACTTCTTTTACAACAAGATACACTTAAATTGTCCCCTGATTTACAATAAATAAGAAATTTATCATTTTAGTAGCTGCTAGCTAACATCTGGTCTACTTCCTTTTGTTTGAACAAGATAATTTTCTTCGTGTTTAAATACCATTCTGCTGATATACTAACTGAGAGACATTGGTCACACAAACAGCTAGCAAACCACAAACATTTTCTCCTTCCACTTCAAAGAGAGTGATGAGGAGTTATCAGGTAGTGCTCAAATGTGTTGATCAATCCCAACGAGAAGAGATTAACCAGAGGATAAGAACTCTTGAAGAACAACAACACAAGCTACTCACTCCCCAAGTTTTAAAGAAAGCAGTGGAACTGTACAGAACAAATCCTAAAGAAGTGTTCTTCACTCGCCAACTCTGTAAAGAAGTTGGGAAAAGCCCTAATATTGCAGAAAGCTCCTTTCATTGGCTATACATAGCTATTAAGGGTAAGATAGATAAGGAACAGAAAGTGCAAGGCTTACTCAACTTTCTGTTAAAGAACCCTCAACAATTGCTAGAATGGCTGATTTTTGGTCGTTCTCCTTATACAGAACGTAGTTTAGAAAACTTTTGGCGAACAAGAAGAAGATATATCATCAACTTACTCACCGAGTACTAGATTACAAGTAGACTCTTATTGGAGAAGAAAGCATAAAACAAGCTATTTCACTAACTTCTCGCAATTCAATGCCCTCCTTCCAGCTTGTACTCAACCTGAAGTTCTCCAAGCAATTGACGATGCACTGGTTTATTATAACCACGAATTTTCTCTCTTACCTCACCTTACACAGAATCAGAAAGCATTTCTAGCAAAACTCCAACTCTTAAAGAAAGAACAATCAACAGTTGTCCCCTTTCTCACCTCATGGATCAACAGTTCACCGAATTCTCGATGGAAAAGTCTCAAAACTCTCGCAGAACAACTAGCTCAAGTTATAG
>BPTM01000239.1 GCA_023705945.1 Candidatus Heimdallarchaeota archaeon | reverse complement strand
GAATTAGGAAAAGATATAAATTTGTTTTCAAACCAGTTAAACAAGATTTATTACCTTATGCTGGGAAAAGGATTACAATGCCAGAGGAAACAGTCGAAATAGATGAGGGAGTTCTAGAAGAAGACGAGGAAGATGAAGATGAAGAGGGTTCCCGTGATTGGGGAAAGTTAGGGTTAGCTGTGTTGTTTTTCCTGTTCGTTGTAATTGGGTATTATATAATTCAAGCTCTTTCCTAAAATCCAAAACAATTTAAGTGCTTACACGGAAAGAACTTTAGGCCTATGAGCGAAAAAATCATATCTGTTGATAATTTAACAAAAACCTTTGTTTCTAAAGCTGAAGAGTTAATGGTTCTGCGTGGGACAAGCTTTGACATTTACAAGGGGGATGTTATTTGCTTATTAGGTATTTCAGGGTCAGGGAAAACAACTATATTAAATATAATAGCAGGACTAGATACACCTTCTTCTGGAAGAGTTCTATACGGTGGAGCAAACATTGGTGAGTGGACTTCAAATCGGTTGTATGATTTTCGATTACACGAAATTGGTTTCATTTTTCAAGAGTTTTATTTGCTTGAGCATCTAACAGCACTAGAAAATGTTATGGTACCTATGATTTTAACAGAAAAAACTGAAAATGAAGCACAAGAAAGAGCATTGGAACTCCTAGCACAAGTGGGTTTGCGTAGAAAAGCTATAAACCATCCAGAAGAGCTAAGTACCGGTGAAAGACAACGTGTATGCATAGCTAGAGCAATAGCAAATCACCCATCAATTCTAATTGCTGATGAACCAACAGGAACTTTGGATAGTAAAACTGGTGATGAAATAATGAATCTGCTATTAGGTATTGCTCAAAAAAACCAAATGACGGTTATTTACACCACACACGACCCTTATGTAACTAAACTAGCAAAACGTATTTTTCTAATGCAAAATGGTTTAGTTGTCGAAAATGGTCAATCAAGTTTTGATAATATAGAGTTTGATGAAACGAGCTTCAAGTATAAATTCAAAGGTGATAAAACATGATGGAAAAAGATGATTTTGTAAGCTCAGATACTGAAAGTTCGTTCTATTCAAGAGTGTTTCATGGTTTTCTATTTAATCTCCGCTTAATTTGGAAGAATATTAAGAACAAAAAAAGAAGCACTGTCATCATTATTGTTGGTTTAGTTTTTTCAATGTCTATTCTCTTTACCTCATCAATATGGACAAACACATCACAGAAAATTATTGCAGATGATTATATTGAAACTTTAGATTATGAAATGTTTATTTCAACATTTAAAACAAATGCAATGGGTGAAGTTTACGAATTTGTCTTCTATGACCCATTGGTTAAGCAAGCAGATTGGATATATCCCACAGTAGCTCTGTTTAATTTTGAAGATAAAAACGCGTCATATAGGTGGTACCCCGAGGAAAATCAAGAAAATGTGACTAATCCATTATCTCTCTCATCAGCTTTTGTTGTTTCTTCTCGATCTATCGATAGAATAAAACTCAATCTGGAAATTGAAGGAAATGCCACATTAAATTCTGGCGAGATACTGGTTAGTTATACACAAGCAAAACAGTTAGAAAAAGTGTATGACGAAACAATTTCTCCAGGTTATGTTCTCAATGTAGCAATCACCCGTAGAATCCCAAATACAGATGAGGGAGAACACACAATGCAATATTATGATATTGAGGAAACTAGTTATGAAAATTATACTATTTCAGGAATATATAATTATGTAGGACACAATTCAATAATTGAAAGATTAATTGGAGGAGGATCTGAGGGGACTGGTGGAATCATACTTGACTCAATATTATTTCCAGCTGAAGATATGGCTGAAGTAGATTTATTCTTAATGGACAGCAACGGAATACTACCTAGATTATTAATAAAAACCAATGCACAAATATTAAGGGAAGGTGGTATATCTCAGATGCCAGATAACCTCTTTGCCCTAAAAGAAAGAATAGAAATCAGGTATTACCATTCGTTTTGTTATATTCTCTCTCAAGAGATTCAAACGATGGTAGATGAGTACCGAAGGTCTTTTAGTGCTACTTCATTATTTCTACCTACTATTGCATCAGCAATACTTCTAACAGTATTATCTACACAGATTACAATTAAGAGAAGAAGAGAAGAGATTGCGTTCTTAAGATCAAGAGGAGCTGCAAGTGGTCAAATTATCGGACTCTTCTTCGGTGAATTCATTCTTATAAGTAGCGTTTCTCTTGTTCTAAGCATAGGTTTCGGGATATTAATTGCTGCGCTTGTTCCATCATTTGGACACGATGGACTCTTCAACAAAATACTCTTTATGAGATATTTCCAATATTTGGAGATTTCTCCGTATGAGATAGAAATCCTTGCGGTTCTAGTATTGGGGATATATCTAGGGGTCACACTAATAAATGTAATTTCGTATGTAAGAAAAGACATTCAAGAAGCATTTCTGATAACTAGAAAGGGACAACAGATTGTAAGTTTAAGTATGAAACTAGCTGCGTTTGCCTTAACTATTGCTGGTTTTATATTTTTATATTTAGATTATATGACCTTAGCAAAACAAAGTTACTCATTTAGCTTTAGTCTAGTATCAGCTAGTTCCAAGACTCTCTATGTTTTTATTGGAGTTATTTTCTTTGGATGTTACTTTGTATCTTTTGGATTAAATTATCTACTGAAAAATATCGAAGGCATCTATAAACGAATATTCAAAAAAAGAAGTTTCTTTATCTTTCGAAATATCAAAAGGGCAAGAAAAAGCCTTACTGATTTGACTTTCTTCTTAGTGTTAATGGTATGTTTATTGAGTTCTTTTATCATGCTAAGATCGACAACTATCAACAATATCAAATCAGAGGATGCTTATAGAAGAGGATCAGATATAAGAATCCAAAGTATTCTACCTGTCAATATTTTAGAATATGAAGAGATGATCAGTAGCATCCCAGGAATTGAAAAAACATTAGGGTTCTATTCAATCGTAGCCTCAGTTGGTTATCAAGATGTCGAGGTTTTCGGTATAAATCCAATAGATTATTTGAATATAGGTAGGTGGATAGATGAGAGTTTCCCAGAAGTTAATGCAGATAACGCTTTAGCAGATTTAGGTTCGAATCGAACGGGGATTATTCTGAGTAAATATATATCCGAAAGGCTTGGTTTCTCTGTAGGAGAACCGATGTTTGTGACAGATTTCAGAGGAGGACCATTCAAAATTCCATTCAACGTATCTGCTGTCATCGATTCAGCACCAGGTTTGGGAGTTGCACATGGACACGACCCTAAAATGAACAGAATCACGAATGAGTGGGTACTTGTAAATAAGGAGGTTTTTACAAGTCTAGGTGTGGAAAATGGCACACTTTTCCTTGCAGATGTTAGTGATGGTACAGATATTGAAGCTATTGTTGATCAAATAAAGGCTCTTAATCCTTTGTTCATCGTAAATCCAGAGAAGATTAACCCTGGCTATATTGGCTATTTCATAACTAATTATATTCCACCTATTACTGTAATACTGTTGATTGGAGCAATTTTCATTAACATCATTGCAATTGTGTATGTTGTAATCTCAACCGAGTTCATATTAGAACAAAGAAGAAGGGAATATGCGGTTTTGATGGCGTTAGGTGGAAGACAGAGCAACATAAGAAGACAGCTTATCTACGAGATATCATTATTCATTTTAGTTACTATAATAGTTGGGATACCCTTAGGTATTATTACAACGCTAATGGGAATAAGTTTCCTAAAACCGTTGCTCATATCTCATGAAGTTGTGACTATGACTTTACATATTGACGTAGTCGCTCTACTTATTATGATTGTTACTTTGATAATTGCAGCTATATTAGGAATAATTCCTCCAATCCGAAAGCAGATGAAATATGAAATAGTTCATGAGCTTCGAGCAATAGTTTAAATGCCAAACAAATGGCGTTAAACTTTTTTCCTTAAATATTCAAATTCATGCAAGTATTAATTCACCACGAGCTTTATCTAGTGATAATTCAATCATATACTCTGCTGAATCCTTCCAAGCTTGTTCAATAAATGAATAATTATTAGGATTAAACTGGTTTGTAACAGTTGTTTGAGGATCAAGCATCATTATTTGCAGATCAGGAAATAGTGACCAAAGAAGGTTAATTAGTCCCAATTTGTCCTTTGGAGGAAGAAGAATTTTCCAGAGAAAACCCTTTTCAGTATGACGAAAATCTGATGAAAAAGGCAGGGGGAGGTTTTTAATTAGATAAATGATTTTTGTCATCGCACGTTGACTACATATTACTTTGAAAACTAACTCATCTTCGAGCCCAAAGTACGATCGATCTACTTCTACAAGATAATTTCGGATCACATATTTGTTCAAAAATTTCTTACGACGAGAAATGGTATATTGTGGTGTTCCTAGCTGTTTTGATAAGTCTGTATATTTCTGGGTAGGATCACGAACTAGCTCCTGTAGTAAAAGAAAATCAAGATATTTCAAATGACTTAAAACGTTCTTAGGTTTCTCTCTAGCTATTCTTTGAAAATAGTCATACTGAGGAATATAATCAACGCTGTCAACGTTTTTCTTCCAGATATCCCAATTAAAAAACCATTTACTAGTACTAGGTTCCCAATATGTAAGATCACTATGAGTTTTAATGCCTGTTCCTATTGTTGTTGAATGTACGATCTCAGCAATAAGGTTGTTATCTTTAATATAATTGAGAAATTCAAGAAACTTATTTATTGTACCTATGGGAATATGTACTTTCAAAAATATACCCGTTATACCACCATAGCATCGCTGTCTGACTACTAGATATGGATGATAATCAATGATTTTTTCAACGATTCTATATTTGTCAATTGAATCTACACACAAGAGAAATATGTGACTTTCTAAACCTAAAGACTCAGGATGATACTCAGCGTGAAAGCTTTTGATAACTTGTTCCTTAATTAGTTTCTCAATTCTCTTCTTCACTGTTGGAGGAGATATTTTGATTTTTTCAGCTAATTTACTATAAGGAATGATAGGTTCTTTGAGGATATGTTTAAGAATCAAATATTCTTCTTGTTTAAGGTTCAATATATTTCATGAAACGAATAGTTTAGAATTAAAAAAAAGTTGTGCACAAAAAGTAAAGAAGGAGGAGAGTTATTTCCGTCTTCTAAATATAATTATGCTTACCACCGCAAAAGCGGCAATCGTTGGTATCAACCACGGATAGAGAGTCTCTGTAGGCTCGGTTTCAGGTTCAGGTTCAGGCTCAGGTTCGGGAACATAAAGTGCATATCTGATATCTATATCGAAAGCTTCCGTGTACTCATCAACATGAGACAGAGAACGTATTTTAATAGTCAAATCGTATAGCAAACCACTTGTCGAATTAAATTTAACAGTTGCGTTAAGCTTGAAATCTGTTATATTTACAGGCAAAGCAATTGGTAAACCTGTATCACCTTCTCCCATCAGTTCAGAAAGAATTGATGCGTTAACTTCTGGAGCAAACAGGTCAAAATATAATTTCAAATACGTTTCATCTAACAAAGAATGTGATGCAGAATATGTTACATTTGCATATTCAGTGATGTTTAGTAATAATTCTTCAAGAAGGTAGAATGAATTTGACGTATTTATAAACTGACCATAATAAAGGAGATAATCAGGGATTGTTCCTATGGACAAAGGTAAAGCAATGGGTAGTCCTACTGGTAAAATTACGTTTTCTTCTCCTACGAGCGTTTCAACAAACCTTGTCTCATTAACAGAAGTGCCTCCTGTAGAATTATATGTAGTATAAGTATATCCAGTATCGTCAAAACTGTCAAAAGTTACTCTCATAGTCAAATTTTCTGCTAAGAAATCTGCATAATTTAAACCACCCAACTTGAGAGTTATCAATTCATATTTATTTATTACATCTATTTCAACGCCCCAATTGGTTGCTGCTTTTGTTGGTGTAACAAAAACCAATGATGTAACAAGTAAAAGAACTCCTAAATTGATAAATAAGCCTTTTCTCATTTATTATTTCACCAAATAAATCTATTCACTTAGTGTCTTTTATAGTTATTTATTCTAATTTTCTCGAACATAATTTGTATACAAGCGTTTTTTAGCTAAATCTATAACTTGAGTAGCTATTTTTTCATTAACAGCTAAAACTTTTTTCATTTTATCTATATCAGAGTTAGCAATTTCTTGTATGTTTTTGTATTCATGGAAAAGAGCTTGAACCTTGCTTTTACCAATTCCCTTAATATCGTCGAAAATTGTTCTTTTTACAGATTTTTCTCTTAGCTTCTTGTGGTAATTTATTGCAAATCTGTGAGATTCATCTCTGACATATTGGATTAACCGTAGAACAGCTGACTTCTGTTCAAGTATTGTTGGCTCATCTTGATTCTCTACGAATATTTCTTCTTTTTTCTTAGCAATACTTATCGCTGGAATTTTTAATTGTAACGCTTTCAAAACTTTTACAGCAATATTCAGTTGTCCCTTTCCACCATCAATTATCAACAGATTCGGTAAGGGATCCTTTTTAAGAGTTTCAGATTTGTATCTGCGAGAAATTACTTCCTTCATCATTTCATAATCATTGGGGTCTGAATATTCTTTTCGAATACGAAAACGTCTGTATAGATCTTTCTTTGGTTTTCCATTAACAAAAACTACGCAAGAACCTACTGAATGTTGCCCTTTCAATGTTGATATATCAAAACCATGTATAATCTCTAACATTTCATCTAACCAAAGTATATTTTTCATTTTCTCCAGAACAGTTTCTGCATCCTCATGGTATTTTAATTCGCGTACATACTTTTGTAATTCTTTAGATGCATTCTTCTCTGTAACATAGTTTAATTGTTTAGCTGTGTCTCCTCTAATGCTTAAAATTGGGAGACCAATATCATTTTTAAACCTAAAAATGAAGCTGTCACTAGCTTGAATCTTATGTTTTGGTTTCTCTAAACCATAGATGTAGGTCAATACTTCACCTAAATTCACTATTTCTTCTTTCTCGTCATAAATGAAAGTCTTAATGTTGTGAATCCTGTATTCTCGAATTTCTATCTTACACAAGGAAAGGATATTACCTTCATCTTTGTAAGCCAATAAGTCAACATTCCTTTTCTTTGAGTGTAGGTCTTTTTGTATGTTCAAAATTACATAAACAGCTTGAACAAGGTCACGCAGGTTTGCAGCTTTTTCAAAATTTGATCCTTCAGAAGCCGTCCACATTTCCCTTTCAAGATTATCAAGTAGATCAGCAACGTCTCCCCTTAGAAAAGCGATAACGTTCTTAACTGTTTTTCCATATTCTTCAGGGGAAACATCATTCACGCAGGGAGCCAAGCACCTACCTAATCTTTCTCTCATGCAACGGAGAGGAGCTTTACTTATTCTAGTTTGTTCTTTGCACTTCCCACAATCACATATTGGAAAGAGTTTCAGAACAAGCTTTGCTGTTTGTCTGAGCATTGTATCATTGGTAAAAGGACCAAAGTATACACTTTTAGGAATTCTAGAATCAGTTTCTCTAGTAATATAAAACTGGGGGTATTTATCTTCCATCGATATACGAATTAGAAGATGAGATTTGTCGTCTTTCAGTTGACTGTTTAATTTAGGTGAAAGTTGTTTCACTAATTTCTTTTCTAAAATTAGGGCCTCTGATTCATTTCTTGTAATTACCCAATCTACCCTGCTTGCTAACTCTTGTAATTTCTCCTCTTTTGGATTATAAGTAGTTTGAAAATGTTGCTTCACTCGGTTTCGAATGTTTTTAGCTTTACCGACATATACGATTTTTTCATCCTTATCCTTAATGAGATAAACACCTGGTTCTAAAGGTAAAGATTCTAAATCCGATAAAAGGCTCATCTACTTTCCACCAATTTCTCAAGTTCTCGAACTTTATCGCGATAAAGAGCAGCTGTTTCGAAATCTAATTTCCCTGCTGCTTCAGCCATTTGACTTGTTAAATCTTCAATAACATAAAGAAGATCTTCCTTTGTAAGATCCTTAGGCACTTCAATCTTTTCTTCTTCTTTTGGTGTAATTTGCATAAGATGTTCTACAATGGATTTAACTTCTTTTCTGATTGTTGTTGGTTTAATATTATGTTTTGTATTGTAATCTTGTTGTATCCTTCTTCTACGATTATTTTCTGTGATAGCTGTTTTCATTGAATCAGTTAGATTGTCTGCATATAGAATAACGCTGCCGTGGACATTTCTGCTAGCTCGTCCCATTAGTTGAATTAGAGAACGCCTAGATCGCAGAAAACCTTCCTTGTCTGCATCAAGAATAGCTACAAGAGCTACTTCTGGTAAATCCAAACCTTCTCTTAATAGATTTATACCAACTACTACATCATACTTTCCTAATCTTAAATCGCGGAGGATGGCAATCCTTTCCAATGTATTTACTTCATGATGAAGATAAACAGATTTTACTTTCATATCAAGGAGGTAATCTGATAATGTTTCAGCGCTTTTTTTGGTCAAAGTTGTTACAAGAACCCTTTCACCCTTACTTGTTCTCTTATTAATCTCACTTATTAGATCAACAATTTGTCCATTTGTTTTTCTTACACTTATCTTTGGATCTAATAATCCAGTAGGGCGTATAATTTGTTCAACAACGCGCTTTGATACTTCGAATTCATGAGGACCAGGAGTAGCGCTAGTAAAGATTACTGTTTTCATATAATTACTAAATTCATCGAATTTGAAGGGACGATTATCTGCTGCAGAGGGTAGTCTAAAACCATAATCAATCAAGTTTTTCTTTCGAGACCGATCACCACCATACATTCCTCGTATTTGTGGTATCGTTAAATGTGATTCATCAATAATTAAAAAGAAGTCTTCTGGAAAGTGATCAAGAAGGGTATAAGGTTGTTCTCCAGGTTTCCTTCTATCAAAGTGTCTTGAGTAGTTTTCAATGCCTGGGCAGGACCCAGTTTCTCTTAATAATTCTAAATCATAAAGTGCTCGTTGTTTCAATCGGTGCCTTTCTATCACTTTATTTTCTTTTTCCAATTCAGCTAAACGCATTTCAAGTTCCACTGATATATCTTCCAGAGCGCTCTCAAAGTAGGCATCATTGGCAAGGTATTGTGTCCCTGGAAAGATTGACAAATGTTCATATTCTCTCATCTTCTCCGCGGATACCGGGTGGCGGGCAGTCAAACGCTCAATCTCATCTCCGAAGAATTCTATGCGATAAACATAATCGCCATATAAGGGGAATATATCAATAGAATCTCCGCGAACTCTAAAACATTTACGAGTGAGTGCAACATCATTTCGTTGATATTGATTCTTGACAAGTTCAAGCATTAATTTTTGTCGATCAAGAGTATCACCGATATTCAATTTTATCTGATTGGAACGGTATAATTCAGGAGGACCGGTGCCATAGATACATGAAACAGATGCACATATAATAACATCATCGCGAGTGGCAAGAGCTTCCAAAGCCGTATGACGTAAACGCTCAATTTCCTCATTTATATCAACATCCTTCTCAATATACATATCCTTTGAAGGAAGATAAGCTTCAGGTTGATAATAATCATAAAAGGAAACATAATAATTAACGCTTGCAGAAGGGAAGAGAGTTTTAAATTCACCAAACAGCTGAGCCACTAGAGTTTTGTTAGGACCAATAATCAAAGTAGGTTTTTTAATTTGGTTAATAATGTGAGCCATTGAAAAAGTTTTACCAGAACCCGTTACTCCCAGAAGCGTCTGATATCTATCACCTCTTTTTATTCCTTCCACTATTTGTTCTATTGCTTTTGGTTGGTCTCCTCTTGGTTTTAGAGGTGTTTCGATATCTAAGGGCATTATTATTTCTCCTATCTTCTTAAAGTTAAAAAGTATGCTTATCTGATAGAAAGTTTTCACTTAATAAACTAAAATATGTTTGTTTTACCAGATGAGAAATTGCTAAAGACATAGATCTACTTCTCCATCCAACAGTCTAAAATCTTCATTTCCAATGAACTTCTATCGCATTCGTTCAGACAAACTAAAATTGAACATCGTTTTGACATAGTGTCTCTATTAATTCACTAGTTATTGCTTATTTGGTAGAATTTCAGAGTTTTGTGTGTCTGTCGTAGAGAGTTACAAGTTTTAGCTTTCTTGGGTGTATTATTCTTGTAATACTTGTTTTTAAGTAGCATAAAACGGAATCATTTTCTATGAAATTCTTCAACTATTTCGATGTTTCTGAAGAAGAGCTCGAAACAGAAGGTGTCCTAAGCTATCTTAAATCAGTTTTTAATGAGATTGAAGCACCAGAAGGCAGAATTCTTGCTTGGTATAAACTTTCCCATGAAGATAAGGGAATGAGTAGAATCTGCGCCATTTATGAAGTTAAAGATAAAATAAGAAGTGCAAGATGATTTGAAACTTCGCAAGAAATAGTTTCACCTCATCTACAGTTTGTTTATTGTTTTTATAGTAAAAACACATTATATTAAAGGGAGACATGATTAGCACAAGGGAAGAAAAGAAAAGAAATCCAGTAGAATTACAGAATAAATATCCTCATCTTGGAAGAGCACTAAATCTTTTAGATTCTCAAATAATTCGCGATAGAATGATGGGGTATGCTCTAGTTACAACTTGCTTTCATCTTTGTCCTGAAGAAGTGAGAGAATTTATACACAAGAAGTGGAAGAATGAAAAAGTGACAAAAGGGATAAAAAAAGAGTTTGTTAAATACTGTATCAAGAAGTTTGATGTTTAACTCAATCTTTACTTTACATTTTCTGCGATAGGGAAGTATGTAGGATAAATTAACTTGGCGAAATTTTGATACATTTCTACACTATAATCTTTTGTCTCAATAAGAGATTCTAGCTTTACTATTTCGGATTCAGTGTATCCTTTCATATCTGGAAATGATTCAGGATCGCCATAATCTAATATTTTTATTACAACATCATCTAGTTTAGTCAATTCAAGGTAGGATTCAATTATCAGATGAATGTGTGGAGTTAATTTCTTGATAATCTCTTCTTCCTTCACAGAATTTGTAATTCTAATTACTGAAAGAATAGCTGCTCGCTTCGTAATGTAATCACGAGCATATGCAACATTTTTGAGCGGATGCAAAACATCTACATCATCTAAGTATCCAATAGCTCTTATGGCTGCATATTGCAAATCATAACCACTTTCTTCGAGCATTTTAGTGAGATAAGGTTTAGAATCATAATGCTTTAGTTTACCTAATACTTCTAAAATTGTTAGTTTGATAGATAAAGAACTTCTTTCAACGAGACCGTGTAGGTGAGATAAAACCTCTTTCTTTGATTCTGGGTATTTCGAAACAAGAAATAGTATAGAATAAGAAGCTGCATTTCTCACATTCCATTCCGAATCTTCTAACAGCGGAAGTAGTTTTCCCACTGTTTTTGCCTTCCCCTTAATCTGTTGAAATAAGGCAAAATGAACCCGGTCTAGAGGGTTCTCACTATGCAATTTATTACCCATACCTAATCCTTTAAGGAAACTCGCAATACTCATAATTCAAACAATCCTTCTTTTATTAGATACGCAATTGCGCCTCTTTGAGGTTGGGTCAATTTGCGTAAATAAGTATAATCAACATTGCTTACATCAACCTTATCTTCAGATTCTTCATCTAAATCAAATTTGTAAGCGTCTTTTCGTTTAGTTACTTGAACAGCTCTTGTTACAACCGGCAAATTATATGGAGACAGAGGTTGGTGTTTTGTTTTATGAACAGCGAATAGTGATGAAACGTGAATTCCACCGATTTTCTTGAATACAATTACATCAGCAAATGCAGGAAGAATCGTCTTAAAATCATCCCTATACAGTGCCATGTGATTATGAAGTATAACGAGTTGATCTATTCCTATTCCATAATCATTAACTTCAAAGACATATACTTTCTTTTGATCAACCTTAACATAGCCTTTGGATTCTATTTTTGGTTTTTCATCCTGTAGCTGACCAAAAGTTGAATATTTCTTTCTGTATACTTTTCTAGTATATTCTTCAACAATTTTCCAACCATATGCATAAACAGACCAGATATCTGTCCATCTACTTCTTGTAGAGTGCCATTTCTCAACAACACCTTCAGAATGCAGATTTTTATTTACAGCAAGCAAATCTTTTACTTCATCCCAAGTGAATTCTTCCAACAAATCAATATCTGATTTATAACTGAATAGTTTGCTGAATAGCTCCTCTTCATTTTCAACTTTGGTTTCAAGTCTTTTTATTACAGCTAAACTAAATTCACCAATAGGAGGAGCTAAAAATGATTTCAACTCATTTGGTAATTTTGGTTCTTTATCCTCAACACTTTTCTTGAACTCATAATCGCCTGATTTTATAAGATATTCAATACCTTTTGCTTGAACATAATGTGCAAAACCTTCATCAATTAGTTCGTGAAGATGCTTTTTCCTTGATACTTTTGCTCTTTCAGATAAATAGCTTATAGCTTCAATTGAAAAATTATTAAATAGAGTATATTTTCGAGCAATTTCAGGAGGAATGTAAAAATCTTCTACACCAGCTTCGGTGAACAATCGAATTACACCGATTAAATCTTGGAAATATTGCCATGCCCAAGCATGCCCATCAGATGATTCTTTGTTTAATTGAAAAACATTGTTTGTCATTAGTTCCTTCAGAACAGTATCTATCTGATAAAGTCTCGAGAGCGTTCGTGGTGAGTTTGACTCAGTTTTTTCATTCATGTAAGCATGAGCAAAGGCATGAAT
>BPTM01000238.1 GCA_023705945.1 Candidatus Heimdallarchaeota archaeon | reverse complement strand
ATGTTTCACGTTCATTTGCATACTCAACCGCTGCTTCAAGCGAAGCTTTTGCTCCGCCAACCGCACCTCCTGCAACAGTGTATCTACCCCAATCAAGTGCAGCCATAGCCACTTTGAATCCTTCATCTGGTAATCCTAGAAGGTTTTCCTTTGGTACACGAGTCTCATTTAAGTGCATCCAGCCAGTTTCGCCTGCTTTAACGCCCATCTTGTGATCTATATTTCCAGAAGTTACACCGCCAAAATCACGTTCAACAATAAAAGCTCTCATGCCTTTATGACGAACATTTACTTCATAGGCAAAAACTAGAAAGATATCAGAAGATACAGTATAACTAATCCACATTTTTTCTCCATTTATTACCCATTCATCACCATCAAGATAACAAGTTGTTTTAAGTCCAGCAGGATCACTTCCAGCAGATGCTTCAGTTAATCCAAATGTGCTCATCTTTTCCCCTGTTGCTAATATAGGCAGATATTTTTTCTTCTGGTCCATGTCTCCCCATTGCCAGATTGTGGAACAAACGAGTCCATTATGGACACTCAGAATGACTCTAAAAGCAGTATCTATCCTTTCTAATTCTTCGCAAGCAATAGCAAGCGAAATATAATCGAGTCCTCCTCCACCATATTTTACTGGGATACTTAATCCTAATATTCCTTGTTCAGCCATTTTTTTCAGTATTGGCTTGTGAAAAGTATGAGTTTGATCCCATTCTTTAACATGGGGGGCAATCTCAGCTTCAGCAAATTCCCTTACAGATTGTTTAACCATCTTTTGTGTTTCACTTAACCCAAAATGTGGTCCTATTTCACTAAGTTGTTCATACATAAACAAACACCTATTACAATTCAACTTTGATTTGTAGTTGGGTGCCTTTAAAAGTTTCTTAATGAATATGAAACACTATATATAAAATACAATCTGCATTTTTTGGAAAAACCTATCCACGAAGTATTTCAACTACTTCAAATTTTTTTAATAAGTTCCATGAAGAAATCTTCTGAGAAAATATTTATTTCTGAAGAAACTAAACTCCACTTTCCTGACTTAATAATCTTTAGTACACCAACCTCGATTAATTCGTTAATATGATGCGACACTGTGGATTGTGAGAGACCAAGAATGTGCTCTATTTCACAGGCACAACGTATTCCATTCATAATTAACCAGAGGATAAGCAATCTATTTTTATTACTTAAAGCTTTGAACAATTTCAAGATGTTCTGAATTTTACTATCATTTTCCATTCTCAAAACCTCTTTTTCCAGAGTTTCTAATTTTCTTAATCTTTTCTCTGAATCTTCAATAAAAACACCTTGATCATAAAGAGCTTCTAACTTGTTTTTTAACTCTTCAACTGAAGCATCATGATTTGAATCTTTCATAGTCCAGTAACAGTAAATTGCATAATTCCATAAAACTTTCTATAGCAATTAAATTACAGGAATCAGCAATAAAATCTAATAGTAAAAGGATTTAACAATAAATTTATATATCGAATTTATTCGATATGAAATATGGGTTGATACGATGTCTGTTTTTTGGGAAAAAATCTTGGAAATGCTATTAGGGGGAGTATATGCTCTGGCAGACTATTTGTCCCTTCATGTACTCCTATGCTTAATCCCTGCTTTCTTCATAGCTGGAGCGATGATTGTTTTTGTTCCAAAAGAGACTATAGTAAAATACATGGGGAAAGATACACCAAGGATAGTTGCATATCCTGTTGCAGCAATTTCAGGATTATTACTAGCTGTATGCTCGTGTACAGTTTTACCACTCTTCGCAGGCATTAAGAAGAAGGGAGCAGGACTTGGTCCAGCAATGACATTTCTCTTTGCAGCCCCAGCAGTGAACATCCTAGCGATAACCTATACAGGTGTATTGATTGGAATGGATATAGCTATTGCGAGAGCTATTCTTGCATTAGGATTTGCGATTATTATTGGATTACTGATGGAATTAATCTTCAAAGAAAAACCAAAGGATGAAAACTTGGATGATAAAAAAAGCAAAACTGTAGAAGATAAAAACAAAGAGGAGACAGTAGAATTAAAGAAAAAAAATAAAATTACAGGTAAAAGTGTGTTGGACATCATTCTTGTAGCTCTATTAATTTCAACTGGTGTTCTTATAGCTTTTCTGAACAAAAATAATCTTCAATCATTAGGTGTTAGTAATCCACCTTTGGTTCAAACGATCGTTTGGGTATTTGGTTTAGGTGTATTAGTTTCCCTGTTCTTCATACAAAGAAATACAAAAGTCAATCTGTTTCTGGGATTGCTTTATCTACTTTTCACAGGAACATCACAGATAAAGTACTTCTCAGTAAGTGAATCAAACACTGAACCTGAAATTTCTCGTTCGTTTGAATATTTCACCTCTGAAGCATTCAGAGTGGATTTAATGAATATGGGGGTTAAGACAGCACTTTCGATTGCAGTAACAATTGCAGTAGTAATTTACGTGATTAAGAGAATTGACAAAGTAGATACAAAGGAGTGGATGATTGAGACATGGATATTTGTAAAACAGATTTTTCCATATCTAATTATAGGTGTTTTTCTAGCTGGCTTTTTAGCAATTCTAATTCCAGCTGATTTTATTCAAAATTTGGTAGGAAATAACACAGTTGTTGCAAATTTAATAGGTGTTCTTTTCGGGGTTGTGGCCTACTTCCCAACACTTATGGAAGTCCCAATTGCAAAGCTTTTTCTTAGCTTAGGTATGTCAAGAGGAGTATTATTAGCTTATCTCCTTGCAGATCCTGAATTATCTATTCAAAGTATTCTAGTCACACGAAAATTTATCGGAGATAAGAAAAATTTTGTTTACATTTTTCTTGTAATCGTCTTTACGGTAATAGCAGGATTATTGTTTGGTTTGATAGTATCTAAAGAACCAATAGGGTTCATTTAAATGAGGTGTAAGAATGATAGAAAGAAAACAAATACAGATTGTTGGTAAAGGTTGCAAAAAATGTGATAGACTTTATGAGGAAGTAATTAAAGCTGTTAATGACACGGGTAGACCAGAAGAGTATGAAATAATTAAATTTACTGAAGTCAACAAATTTGCAGACTTAGATATATTCATCACTCCAGGATTAAGGATTAATGATAAGGTAATAAGCGAGGGCAGAGTATTAAGTGCAAATAAAATAAAGGATTACCTCTAACCATGGGGGTAAACAAGCTGTTAGTAGAAAAATGTGTTAATAAAATACTATAACTTGTTGTTCTTCACAAATCAGCATATTTTATGCACTAAATTGCTTCCTACTCAAAAAAATATGAATTATCGTCACTTTGCTCCTTTGAAAAGAATTTTATTGGATGAATTAGAAAGTAAGATTTGAGTGGGTTAGTAGTTAATTGATAGGAGATGTATAGCGTTGACAGATGAGATAAAGTACTATGCAACAGGTTCAGTTATCCCATTAGGAGATGGGTTCACAGGTAAATCTGTATTGTCCCGCCTCGTTGTTAATCCTAAGATTTCTGATAAAGAACTTAATGAGGTTCTACTCAAAACAAGAAAATCATATAATATTGAACTAGAATTCAGTAGCGAAGAAGTTATTACATATGATCAACCTATAATAACAACTTTACAGCTTTATGTGTTCCCAGGACAAAGACAAAAAATCTCTGATAAAAGCACAACCTTTGATGAAATACTCAATATTTTTGATTGCTTTCCAGCTCTGCTAAAAGTTTCAGTTTTGCTATTAATTTATGATGTAACTAAAGAACACACTCTCCAATCCCTTGAGATGTGGTTGCGTTTTGCATTAGTAAAAGATTGGATATACAAAGACACCCTAATCGTGCTGGTTTCAAATAAAACGGATTTAGAACCTGCTAACGATGAAACAATTAAACAGGTGAGAGATACAATATACAGTTACATAAAAGATCATAAGTTGCCAGTCTCAAAGGAACAAATAAGAACCATAAAAACTTCATGTGTAAAAATGGAGGGAATTGAAGAATTAAGAAAAATGTCTTTAGAATGGATTGCGGAGAGAGGAATAAGAGGAGTGGGAATAAGAGATATAGAGAAGCTCGGAGAAGAAGAAGAAGAATAGATTTTCACCCCACCATATTAGAAGGGTAAATACATCCATTAACCTCTTGCTTCTGTCAAAAAGAGCTATTTTAACAAGGTGGTCATTCTTGGAAGGAAGTGCCCGTTGCACCATTTTGCAACAGAAAAAGAGAAAGACTACTATTACTAAAAAACCTTACAGAGTAGTATTATTAGATTTGATAGACGCTTTTTTATATTTGAGATAATATGCAAATGTATGAATGGAGCTGGTTCTAAGCTTTGTTTCTATTGTGTTGAATACAAGAAAGTAGCTAAGGATTATCCCTTAAACTATGCTTTTGTTGACCATGAAGGGAGTACACCCAGATGTTACTTGCACTGGCAATATGAATGTAGCAATTGCAAAAAAATGATACATTTTAACGGGATTGCTTGGTGTTCCGATTGTAAAGAGTTCACATGCTTAAACTGTGCTGATGAACATATGGTCAAGAAGAAGTTTCTAGTCTATGATTATTATTATACAATTGATTGCACGAAATGTAGTAAACCAAACCCAGCGCTAGATTATGCAGAATTTGAAGGCTCTCACCCTTTTCAAATCGGAAACTTAGTTCCTATAGAAGATGTTGTTGTCTGGATGCCGATTCATTCAGAAGAAGCTGTATCAGATCAATTTCCAAATCCTGCATGGGGAGCTAATAGAGTAGAAAGTATGGGAAATATTACTACTATAACAATATTAGAATCGCTAGATAAAATTAATCCACAATCAGTATGGGATGCAAATGCACCATATTGGGCAGAAAAGTGGCCTGAAGGAGGAGACTTTAATCACAAATACTTCATAATTCCTGAGGTTCTTAGACTGTTAAATATAAAAGAAGGAGAAAAGATTCTAGATGTTGCTTGTGGTGAAGGAACAGTGGCTCGTCATCTAGCAAACAAGGGAACACAAGTAACGGGAGTAGATTACTCTAATATGATTGATTATGCAATGAAGAGAGAGTGTGAAGAAAGATTAGGGATAAACTACCTAAAAATTGACGCTCTACAAATCTCTGAAGTATTCGGTAAAGAATCTTTTGACAAAGTAGTTTGTAATATGGCTATCATGGATATCGATAATTACAAATCATTGTTCAAACAAATATCAGAAGTTTTGAAAGAAAAGGGTACCTTTGTTTTTAGCATAACGCATCCATGTTTTTCAGTTCCAACTACAATAACTGTAAGAATCCCAAAAGATAGTCAAAGAAATGAAGATAAAATACGGATGGTTAAAAATTACTTCGAGAAAAGACCTACATTAGTGCAATGGAATCCTGATTCTGTCCAGTTACTCTATTTCCAAAGAACAATTGGTGATTATATCAATGCTTTACAAAAAGTAAATATGGTTATTACTGAGATGAGTGAACCTCAAACCTCTGAGGAATTGAAAGAGAAATTTCCACGAGACACATATCTTGACATGGAGCTCGTTCCTTATTTCCTAATTGTAAAAGTGAAAAAAGTAACTGAACTATAATTTCAGCTTTAAAACTATGGGGCAATGATCTGAACCCATAACATTAGACAACATGTAAGCATCTGTAAGCTTATCTTCCAAATCCTTTGAAGCAAAGAAATAGTCGATTCTCCATCCAACGTTTCTATCTCGTGCACCAATATTTCTCATCGACCACCAGGTATAGTGCTCTGGGCCTTTGTTAAATTTTCTAAAAGAATCTATGAAACCTGCTGCGATTAGCCTGTCAATCCATTCCCGCTCTTCTTGAAGAAATCCAGATATATTTTCATTTGCTTTAGCATGAGTTAAATCAATTTCAGTATGAGCTGTATTGACATCTCCACAAATTATTATTGATTTACCTCCCCCTTTCAATTTTGTTACATAATCTAGAAAAGCATCGTAAAAATCCATTTTATATTGTAATCTTTCTTTGCTCAATTTTCCATTCGGGAAGTATACATTGAGTAAAATAAAATCGTCAAATTCAGTTTCGACAACTCTTCCCTCAGCATCAAATTTTTCTATCCCAAGATTGTTGTTTACTCTAATAGGATTAGTTTTAGAGTAGGTGGCTACACCACTATAACCTTTTCTTTCAGCTGAATGCCAACAACTTTTGTAACCTTGAGGACTGATTATTTTGTCTGTGAGCTGATCAACTTGAGCCTTAGTCTCTTGTATACACAAAATATCAGGAGATGTTTTATTCAACCAATCGTTGAACTTTAGATTTTCATGCACTTCTTTTTTAGATACTGCCCGAATACCATTAACATTCCAAGAAATTAATGTTATCTCACTCATATGATAAATTATTAGAATCCTATCTTAAATGTTGTGAGTGATGTTTTATGAGCTTTAACCAATTGGTTTAATCGATTTACTTTCAAATTCAGAGATGAAATCAGATGTTTTGCTTAACATAAGGAGAAGTTTACATGATATCCCAAGAAGTTAAACTCTTTCGTTTATCAATTAAAAGAATGCTTAATAAAAAGATTGTATGTTGTAAGGTAGGTGCAAAAAAATGGCAGCAAAAATAAAAACCGGAAAAAACGAAAAAGATTACCAATTAATAGCTAGATTAGCCAGAAAACATTCAATTGTTGAGCAATTAACTTTAGCAGTTAAATATGGTTACATGGGTAACTAGCCTCTTTCTACTTTTCTTTTAAGTATAATTTTACATTTTTCTTTAGATTATTAATTCACTATAAAAAATCAATTTCTTTATCAGTTTCCATAATCGCAGCTTTTGTTTTTTTCTTAAATGGGTCATAATCACCAAACAGCATTATCGGTAAAGCAATTACTAAAAACACTGTAACGATAGGTCCAAGCCATATTAAACCAATATTATTATCTAATGAACGCAAATAACCTACTAAAATGAACCCACCAGCTTGTGCGATATTGGTAGGAATGCTTTTGAATCCGGTATAAATCCCAGACCTGTTCTGCGTTGTATCTTTCTCATCTTTATCTGCTATATCAGCAATAATAACATAAGGGAATAGAAAAGCTGCAGACATTCCAAAAACTGCAAAAAAGCCAAATATATACCCTTGTACGATTAGAGGAATTAAAGGGATTTTCCCAACTAAGGGAGTTAATGGCATCCAGATTAAGAGAAAGCTGTATGAAATTATCAATGAAAATTTTATTCCTTTCTTCTTTGACATCGTTGACCACGTAAAGAAACCAATGACCATTGCTACAAACATCAAAGCAGCAAAAATAAAACTATCAAGCGTTGTATTTAACCCAAGCACTTCTTCCACGAAATCCAACATCAAAGCGGATATAATTGTTATTCCAATACTTAGGATCGCATAACTTATCATCCAGACAACATAGTTTTTGTTCTTCAGAGCAACCTTCAGCTCTTTCCAGATATTCTTTTTCTCTGTTGCAACATGTTTCTCTTTTATGGAAATCAGAGCTGGGATGAACATAACAATTTCAACAACAGAAAATATTATTGCAAATGATAGTAAGAATATTGCTGCTTTTCCTACGACCCCACCTGATTCTCGTATGAAACCAGCCATAAGCAAAGAGAATCCAGAACCTACTGCACCACCAACAAGATTAGTGACATTCATCATAGTTGAAACACCAACTCTTTCATCAGATTTGGTTATTTCAGGAAGCCACGATTGATATGGTGTCAGTAGAAAACCGTAGAAGAAATGAAACATTGAATTCCAGATTATCAACCACAAAAATATTGTACTTTGACTACCATTTGGAATTATATAATGGGGAATAAATAACATTGTAAACGAAAGACCTAGTAATGGCGCACCTATCATGATGAAAAGCTTTCTTCTTCCATATTTTGCTGTAGAAGAAGATAAGGAGTCTGATAAAAAACCAAAGAAAAAGGATGATACTCCTATAACCAATTTTCCTACAGCATTCCCGATACCATTTAACATCGGATCCAAATCTACTGTATTAGAATACATCCAAAAAGTTGCTATAAATACAACATTCAGAAGAATAGTTGTTCCGAAACGACACATTCCATAATAGATTTTTTGGCGAAGTGTAAGCATCTTGTAACCTCAGGTTTTCTTTTCGTTTTAAAACAACGTTGTTAGTTTGTTTGTTGAATTATATAAAATTTTGCAAAAAAGGATAGGAGAAATTATGAGTAATAAAATAGTAACTAGCGAAAATATTCTTATATAGAGTTTTTTCCACTATTATTCGATACTAATAATTCTGTTGTGTTTACATGTCCAACGAAGAAATCCAAAAAATAACCAAACTATTAGAAAATAAAAATCCAGCCATGAGACAATTAGCACTAGAACAACTATCGTTTCACAAACAAGATCATACAGCTATGAATCTGATAATTCGAACGTTACAAGATGAAGACAAAGGTGTCCGAACCTTTGCAGCGGAGATTTTAGGAGACATTGAAGATCGACATGCTTTGATTGCACTAACACACACTTTAGAAGATAAAGATTGGGAAGTTAGACAAGCAGCTATAGGCTCGTTTGGGAAACACAAGAATCCTGAAACGGTTCCTTTTCTCCTACAATCTTTAAGAGATGAACACCCACAAGTCAGGTATTCCGCTGCAAAAGAATTGAAGCATTTTGATAGCCCATCCATAATAGAACCTCTTTTTGAGATATTAAAAGATGGCACAGATTCAGTTAGGGAAGAAGCTAAATCCACTTTGCTGAATTTCCAAGTCAAAGTACCTGCATCATTAATTGCACGGTTTATCTTGGATCTCAACAAAACAGTAAAAGAGGTTGCGGTTGAATTTCTTACAACCAGAGTAGAGGGAAACCCCCTTCCACATCTAGAGAAAGCTTTAGAGGATAAAGATTGGGGGATACGGCTTCTAGCTCTTACAGAGTTAGGGAAGATAATTAGGACGGGAGAGATTCAAGATCCTAATATCTTGAAATTGAATCTTAAAATCTTGGATGATGAAAATGCTAGGGTTAGATTTGAAGGGTTAACGAACCTTAAAGAAATCAATGATCCCTCCACGATTGATAAGCTAGGTGAGATTGCTAGAAATGATGAAGATTCCAATAATCGATTGATGGCCACTGAAACCATGACATATATCCGAAGATCAATGAGATTAGAGTGAGGTTTACACCATTCTATTATCATTTTTCACACTAACTTTCCCCTAAGATTTTTATAGTATCTCTATCTGCAAATTGTATGAAGCCCCCAATGTGCACGATATGTTATAAAGAATTTCTAGACACTGAAGAAGGCGGTTTGGTTTATTTTAAAAAACGAAGTAGCGATGAGAGATGGATTAAAGTTATGAAAGAAGAGAGCATGCAAGGTCATCCACCCTTCGCTGAATGGTTTTGTGGTGAACATTACGAGGCTGCAAAAGAGTTGAAAGAGCTCACCATGGATGAAGCAATTAAAATACTAAAAGAAAAATATCCAAATAGTTGATTTCATGAAACCACCTGTATGTGTAATTTGTGATGTAAGGTTTAAACCCCAAGAAGAAGGAGGAGTAGTTAATTTTGCCAAAAGAAAAGCTGATCTCGAATGGGATAAAAAGAACATAGTTGAACATCCTCCTTATTCAGAATGGTTCTGTGGTAAGCATTTTGATTATGCAGAAAGTTTATCGAATCTTACAATCAATATTGCTATGCCGAAAATTAAAGAGAGATTTATTTAGAAGGAGAAACACGCATAAAAAATTAAAATGTCTTAATTTGTTAATGTCACCCTGAAGAAAATATAAATCAGTCAAATTAAATTTTTTGTAAAAAATTACCGTATCTATTGTATTTTACACTAATATGACAAGATTAGACCATTACCACTGTAGTAAATTTATTATTCTATAACACCATATTAAATAATTGAGGCTTTTGAATCTTAGCACTTATCCTACAGCAAACTTTGAACATGTAAAGAAGCTTATTAGTGAGGGTAAGTATGAAGAGGCCTTAAAAGACTTAGAAGGCATTGAAAAAAAGGGAGAATTAGGAGAAAAGAAGCAAATAAATTGTCAGATTCTAAAAAGTGAGATATATAATAAAACAGGCAAGTATGAAAAAGCTCTAAGTTTTGCTGAAGAAGCTCTTGAAAAATGCAAAAACCCTGATGACTGTTTAGCTATTCTAGACGCTACAAATGAAACCGCTTATTCATATTGGCGACTAGGTAAACTAGAAGAAGCAGGCAAAGTTTTGGATAGAAATGAATCAATAATTCAAAAACTAAAAAATAAAAAAATTGAGGCTGTCCTAAATAGAGAAGCTAGAATATATAGAATAAGAGGAGTACTTCACCATACAGAAGGTAATTTTGGCGAAGCTGAAAGACATTATAGAAAAAGCCTTTCTTTATGGGAACAAATTGGAGATAAGCAAGAAATAAGTTCAGTCTTAAACAACCTTGGGGTTCTTAATAGAACAAAAGGAGAGCTTCACAAAGCTTTAGGATATTATCAAAAAAGTTTGTTTCTTTACAAAGAGTTTGGTAACATAGATGATATCGCTACATCTCTAAACAATATAGGGAATATATTTCGCTATCAGGGGGAGTTAGATGAAGCATTAAGTTATTATAAACAAAGTCTTGATAGTTGGGAAGAAATAGGTAATAGCCAATTTGTCAGTTTGGCTTTTTACAATATTGGGGAAGTTTATCAACAAAAAGGGAAACTTGATACAGCTATACGTTATTTCAAGCAAAGTCTCTCATTAAGAGAGGAGATAGGAAACAAACAAGACATAGCTATGACTCTTTTCTATTTAATTTCAGCTTCTTTGGATTCAAACAATACAAAAAGCGCCCAAAGATATTTAGATAGATTAAGATACATAGAATCGGCTGAAAAGAATTCTTTTATTAGTCAGTTACGAAAAATTGCTGAGGCAACTCTTTTAAAAACAAGCCCGAGGATGAAACATCGCGTCGAAGCACAAGAACTTCTTCAAAATGTACTTGAAGAAGAGATTGTTGATCATTCTTTAACTGTCATAGCATTAATTGGATTAAGTGAGCTACTTTTAGATGAACTCAAGATTTCAGGAGATCAAGAAGTATTTACACTTCTACAAGCTATGGTTAGTAGTCTGTTTGATATTGCAAAACATCAAGATTCTCACAATTTACTCGTGAAAACTTACTGGTTACAGAGTCAAATGGCTTTGATTGATTTAGATTTGGAAAAGGCAAGAGAATTATTGAGTAAAGCTCAAGAAATTGCAGAAAGGAAAGGATTACAAAAATTAGCAGTCAGTATTTCAAGTGATCATGATTCTTTATTGAACCAATTGAGTGAATGGGAAAATTTGATTAACAAAAAAGCAAGTTTGAAAGAAAGACTAGAATTTGCTCAGCTTGGTGGTCTTGTTGTAAAACTGATTAAGAATGGAGATGTTAGTACTACAGAAATCATTAATGAAAAACCTATTCTACTTATTATTTTAACTGAGAATGGAACACCACTTTACACAAAGAATTACGTTGAAGGCAGTCAATTTGATGGTGTCCTAATAGGAGGATTTCTTGCAGCTATAATTAAATTCAGTCAAGAAACATTCGCGAGTGAGGGAACAATTGAAAGGATTAAACATCAAGAGTATACTTTACTAGTGAAAGCAAAGAAGCCATTTCTCTTCAGTTATGTAATCAAAGGACAAACCTATTCAGCAATGCAAAAGTTAGAAGCTCTGACAAGAATCATAGGTACATCGACATCTATATGGGATGATTTACAAAGAGCAACAAGAACGTCTAAAACAATTTCTGCAGGTTCTAAGAGTATGATTGATGAATTAGCTAAAATGGTCTTTCCCAGCAAAGCTTAGAGTTGCATTTATTGTTTGACGCTTCAGAAAGTTTAATTACTTGAGGTATACTCGTATTAAACATGTCTTTAAAAGAAGAATTTCAAAAATTCACTGAAAATCCATGGGGAATTGGTGTTATAGTATCATGGGGAGTACTAATCGTATTTTCACTTTATTATATGATTTGGTCATTCATTATAGCAGCAGTTCCAACCTTTAGAATAAATATACTAATGGGATTGATTCAATTATTAGTGTTCGGTTCCGTTGCATTATATCTATTAACATATCTAATTGAACCTAAGGTCAATTACGACAGTGGTTTATTGTACAAAGTGTTTTCATTGGTACCTTTAGGTATTCTCTATCTAATAGCTGTCTTAGCGGGATATCTTACCTTCGCAACACTTCTGTGGCCATATTCTACAATGTTTTTAGCAAGTTTAGGGATTATTACCTGTACCTATTACTATCTAAAGAAAAAAGATGAAACACCTATAGTTACCAATATAGAAGAAGAAGAATTATAGATGATTTCATTAAGAGATAATAATAATTAGCAGTTATAATCCAACTTTTTTTGAAACAACTTTTTAAATATTTTATTTATAATATATATTATAATTAATATAAAAGGGGGATTAAATGAAAATAAAAATTAGTCGTTATAATCTATTGATATTTCTCATTTTGAATTTAACAATGAGTAATGTGGGAATTACAACTATAACTGCTGTTTTAACTCAACCAATCATTGCTGACCACACAATTGTAAACATGGTTCGTTATAATCAAATACCTGAGACAGCGATTATTCATTCAAAAAACACTCTTCATATTGCTTATGAGCACACATCCCATGGTTCTCAAATACCTGGTGGAATGGCACCATTAGCTACTTATAAAGAAGGGCTTGGTGGAACGGTGGGTCTGTATTCCTATAACAGCACTTTCCTTCATGATGATGCTATGGCTAGTTATGCTGCTTCAGCTGCAGATTTGGGTTATGCAGACTGGGCAGAAGCTACAAGAAATTATCTTGAAGATCCAGCAAACGCTGATTGTAATGTGATAATGTGGTCGTGGTGTGGTCAAGTTGACGACTATTTAGGTCAAACCATGATAGATCATTACCTAGGTCCAATGTCTCAACTTGAAACAGACTTCCCTGATGTGATGTTTGTTTACATGACTGGACATGTTGAGGGTTTGGGAATAGGCGGTAGTGTTTGGCTTAGTAATGAACAAATAAGAAATCATTGCAAAGACAATAACAAGATACTGTTTGATTTTGCTGATATCGAATC
>BPTM01000237.1 GCA_023705945.1 Candidatus Heimdallarchaeota archaeon | reverse complement strand
CCACCGAGATCTACACTCTTTCCCTACACGACGCTCTTCCGATCTGAAAGAAAATTCAAGATTAAAGACAAAGGCGTTTATAATTTTGTCACTGACCCTGACCGTTTCAAAGGTTCAGATGTTCTAGTTGTTGGTGGTGGAGATACCGCTATCGATGCTGTGCACATGATAGCTAATATTGCTAAGAAAATATATCTCGTCCACAGAAGAGATAGTTTCAGAGCAGCAGAAACAAAAGTTAAGCAAATTGTTGATGACAACTTAGCAGAAATTATTTACGAACATCAAATTGCTGAACTTAAAGGAGAGAAACTCTTAGAGAAAGCAATATTGCAAGATGTTAATACACACATGAAAAGAGAGATAGATATAGATAAGTGTATTTTAGCTGTAGGTATGTCTACAAACTTAGAAGTTTTTGATGAAATTGGTCTTAAAACAGAAGGCAAATACATTAAAGTTGATAAAGAAATGCGAACCAACATTGAAGGAATTTTTGCTATTGGTGACATTGCATCACAATACCAGTTAATAGTTATTGCTGTCGCACAAGGAGCAATAGCAGCCCATAATGCTTTTGGTAGGATTCGTAAACCTTACTGGTACAAGGAAGAAGCTTGGCCAATAATGGACGAAGAAAGCTAATATTTTTCGTCTTTTCCTATTCTTTTTAAAATAGTGATTTTCTTTTCTACCATGGATCTTTTTTCACGAATAGCGAGACGATACGACCACATTATAAGAGGGTTCGATTTAGAAAAAATTATTGACGATTTCACATACTCTAGGGAGGAGTTACTCTTAGATTTAGGGGGAGGAACAGGCAGAGTAGCAAATCTATTTTTAAACTATGTCAATGAATGTCTCGTACTTGATCGTTCTTTTGAGATGATAAAGCAAGCTCAAAACAAGTCACGCAATCTTCTCTTAGTTCAAGGTACAGGTGATTCTATGCCATTTCGAGAAAACACTATTAAACAGATATTCGTTAACGATGTTCTACATCATATTCGAAAACAGAAAGAAACTCTCCAAGAGAGCTATTTGGTTCTGAAAGAAAATGGGAAATTAATTATACGAGATTATGATAGGAAATATATCGGAAATATCTTTTTATTTATTTTCGAAAAAATATTACGTTTTGGAAGTGTTTTTTTCTCTCCCCAAGAATTGACAGATCAATGTCAAGAAATAGGTTTCTCTGTTAATTGGAAGAGATTAACGAAGGGAACATATCTTCTTTCTGCTGAGAAGAGCATCAAATTAACATAAAGAGATATAATGAAACAGCTACCGATAATGGGACTGTTGAATTATCTAAACCAACATAAGTTAAAGCTTCAGCTCCAGTCCCAATTAGTGCGATAACAAATATTTTCCAAAGGTTGGAGATAGTTAGAAGGTCATAAGCTGCAAAGGATATAGTAATACTAAGTGCTATACCTACAAAAACTGCAATTGAACCTTCAAGACTTTTTTCTACAAATACCTTATACTTAATTTTGCCTAAAGGTTTCCCTATAATCTCCCCTGCTCCATCTCCTATAGCAACCGCAAAATAAGCAGCCATGAAGATGTATTCCATATCACGGAAAACAAAAAGTACGATGAACATTGTTACAAGAAATAGAACAATGCTTATGGTGAAGCATAATGGTTTTTCCCCTTCCCTTAGATTTCCCTCATAGACTCTAGATATCATTTTTATTTGAGGAATAATAGAAGTAATTGTAACTATAGCTAATACTAGGACGAATGTAATAACAAAATCAAAAACGTTTGTCATCCAGATGGGAAGAAGTGCTAAGGTTACACTCAAGAAAATGTGACCACTTTTTCTTGTAAGCCATTCTGGAAATTTTAGTCGTTTTAGCACGAAGGGCAACCAAAATTCAAGATAAAAAATAGGGACAAACACGACAACAAATATCCAATCCACTTGAGTAGGGTCAAATATCATTTGCACCAACAATCTCAATTAAAATCATTTGGTTATAAAATATTGGTTACAATGGTAGTTCGAATAGCAAGTACATCATTATTGCAATTGAAGCTGGTAGTGTGACATTATCCATGAATCTGTAGTTACATGCTTCGACGATTGTACCTATTAGTGCAATTACGATTATCTTCCACCATATGTCTACTGCTATCATCTTGTTAACAGCTAAAGCTACAAGGATACTAACCGCTGTTCCAACAAGCACTGCAATAGATCCTTCTAAAGAACGTTCTTCGAAAATGCGATATCTTATCTTACCATATG
Source organism: Candidatus Heimdallarchaeota archaeon (assembly GCA_023705945.1). Taxonomy (GTDB): domain Archaea; phylum Asgardarchaeota; class Heimdallarchaeia; order Heimdallarchaeales; family Heimdallarchaeaceae; genus UBA460. Next base: position 5,301 of record BPTM01000237.1, on the reverse strand, counting down.
GTCTTCCTATCATTTCACCAAGACCATCACCCAAGCTTACTGATAGGAAAGCTGCAGTAAACACATATGGTTTGTCTAAGAAAAGTACATAAACTATCAAGACAGTTATGCTTGTTAGAGTAGAATTCATGACCATTTGTATGTTTTTATCCCCTTCCCTTGTACATTTCTCAATAATCTTTGGAATAAATTGGATTTGAGGTATTAAAGAGAGTACAAGAAGTAAAACCATTGTTATGCTTAAGGTGATTATTAAATCGAATAAATTGTTAATGAAATAAGGAAAGAAAGCTAGAACTGCGTGCAATATCATGTGACTTAATTTTCTAACTTGCCATGGTTTATAGTTAAGATAAGCAAGTAGATAAACCGAACCTAAAGTAAGAAAAATGACGATGAGTGACACAACAACAAATACCAAATTAAGTTGTGTAGGATCAAAAATCATTTTTATCACACTTAGCTGTTTTTAGGTTTACATATTAATTCTATTAATTTCATATCAAAGAAATTATGAGTGTGAACCGGTTTGATAATCCAAGCAGTGTCGGCACCTCTACCCGTCCCTCCTACAGCAATAACATTATCCAGAGAGATTGCTCCTGCATCAGCAGCCATTGCTACAATCTCCGCGCATACTTTTGTTCCTTGACCAAATATTTTGAGTGTTTGAGCCATGATTTCGACAGTCATCCAAGTACCCAGTTTCTTTCTTATAGCTCGATCAATACCAGCAAGAGCATGTGTAGCTGTTACAACTTTGATACCTTTAGCCTCAATCTCCTTGATAATACTCTCTTCAATCTCCATTCCTCCAGGTTCCTTAAAACCCGCTTGATGTGTGACAATAACTATCTTACAATTTTTTAGGGTAGAAACTGCTTTTAGAGCAGTATCTCCTTTGGTAGTTGCAATTAAGACTTGAGAGATTTCTTGCTCATCTACTTTCCTTTGCACCAAATTGAGTACTTCTTCTGTGTAATCACCAGGTTTCTCAAAATGCATAGACATGATTTACAGTATTTATTAACTGACTTATAATTTTTTACTAATGTTACTTTTCTTTAAAAATCTCTAGCTATGTGGTTTCTAGATACACCTAGAAGGATAATAAATACCATACTCTGTCTTAATATCGAGCAAAAGTTTATAGATGACTTTGGGGGCTTACCTAGTGATGAGTGTTACATTTGAGCTTGATCAAGGAAAACTTAATGGAGCTCTTATTAGCTCGAGAAAGATAATGCTCAATAAAGGACAAATTGAAATCCTAGAAAAACTTCAAGACTGCATACATACAGCAATGCCAAGTCTCAGTGAAACTCTAATAGAAGCATTAATGAAGGCAGCTTGTAGAGATTGGGAAAAAGAATTTGTTCGACCTATCAATGATTTCAGATTTATTCATGTTGATGAAAGAATGGCTGCTTTTTATCAAATATTCATGTTCTTCATTCGTAGATTCAACGATTTGTTAGTTTCTTCATTAGATGCTCCAACTGTTGTTTTTTTAAGAAATGCTAGCTTAATTTTCTTTAAAGACTTCCTTGAAGCTGAAGGTTATGTAGTAAATTACGAAATTAAATGATAAAACAAAGGAATATGTTGCTATTTCATAGATTTTTCGCACTTAACCTGTGTTTGTTTTCAATAACTCATATATACTAGCCACTAATTTTATGCATTAAAGGTGTTTTTATGAAGAGAAAGCTTACTATTATCACTTTTAGCTGTTTACTTGCATTTATCTCACTGACACTGCTTTCATCACAGACTCTAGCCCAAGACAGTTTCGATGTGCTAGTTGTTGGAGAGGATATACCTGATTATTTAATGGATAGAATAACCTTAGATCCTTCATTTATTGTTAGCGAAAGAAGTTCTATTGGGAGTGATCCAATTGATAGTTTTGATAATATCATAATACTCGATTATGCTCCAACTTTGGCTGAGATAAGTTTACTTGAAACTTATTCTGGAGGTATTGTGATTTTTGTATATGAAAATCTAGCATCAAATAGCACTCTACTAACTACTTTGAATCTAGCAACTACAACCACGAATAATGTCCTCCAAAACGTGTCGTTACCTGTGCCTGTGGAGCCTGTAATTGAGCATCCTATATTGGATAATATTCAATGGAATTCTGTTCCTACTATTAGAAACCATACTGATATACAGTTGACTGGGACTATTTTGTTAGAAACTTCTGCTGATAGTTCAGATCCAGGAATTACCTTAGCTAGTACAAGTGATAACAACAGGCTTATTGTGTTTAATTTCTTCCCAGATATGGATTTTAACGGAGAATTAGTGGAATGGCCTTATTTCAATTATATGCTTTATCTCACTATAATGTCAACTGTTGATGAACCAGTTTTAACATATGCAAAATGGGACTACTCTCCTGTTCCCCATACTCTTGACACTATCTTGTTAGGTGTTTCAGTTTTGGTTACAGCTGCTATAACAGTAGTTGGTTTTATTTTTGTTAGAAATTATTCAAAGAGGAATCCTGTAAAAGCTGAAGATTTGGAAGGGGTAAGCAAAGAAGTTGAAAAAGAAAATCAATGGGAAGAAGTTGGTATGCATAGGCAACTGGGAGGTTTTCTCATCCAATTATTCATCGGACTTCTTGTTATTTTACCAAATGTTGTCATGTCTGCCTTGGTTTTTCCACTTATAATTCTACCAAGCCCACAAGCTGTAGGTTTTTATGATTATACTATTAAATTCTTCGAAGCTCTTTGGTTATTCTTTGATTTGGGAACATCAGTAGTATTAGTGAAATTCTTCAGTGCTCATAGAGTGAAGAAACCTCAAAAAGCAATAAAATATGTCCAATTATTTGTTTGGTACCAAATGTTATCAGGAGTTTCTCAATTGTTCCTAATTTCCTTTATTGGTTCAATGGTGTTTCCACATACATTTCTTGCTCATATGTCATGGATTTTTGTTACTCACGCATTCTTCCAATGGCCGGCTTTCTTCCTGGTGTTTATGTATCTATTCCAAGCTATGAATAGAATTGATCTTCAACAGATTCTTAATCTGTTACTTTATGCAGTTTTCAATATCACGGTTCAGTATCTTGTGATTGTACTCTTCAGATTTACTCTGGGCAAAAATCCTGTTTTTGGAGATGGGTTGGCTGGTGCTATAGGCTATAGTGTTGGTTTTTACGTGATTCAACTCTGCTCATTTCTGGTTGGTTTACTATTCTTCAAGAGACTTGGATTTTCCTTGAAAACCATCTTTCGAATAGATTTCACGTGGGCAGATATAAAGGAAGCATTTAAGTTCGGTATTAAATGGATGGTCGGGAAAATATTACCTCCTCTCGGGTGGTTCGTTCAACTATATCTTCTTTCATTGTTCTTACCTAACTATACTCAGCAACAAGGTTACTTCTCTTTAGCTTGGAATTTTGCGACTATTGTAATGTTAGTTGCACTTTTCGCAGAATCTCTTCTCCCTGCAATATCTGAATCATATCATGCAAAGAAGAAAGCGCTTACAAGATATTATACTATGAGTTCTATAAAATGGAGTTCATATTTCGATTGGTTCTTAGTAGCAGCTCTAATTACTATTGGTGGGAGATTTATTGCAGGTGGAGCTGGTGCGGAATGGGCCCCAGCTATACCGTTGATTATTTGGTTCCTTTTCTTCCATGCAATAGGTTATTTCTCTTGGCTTGGTGATTGGATGTTTGCAGGATCAGATCGTCCTGGTTGGGCTGCAACAAGTTGGGTAATTGAACAAGTGATTAGAATAGGTTTGCTTTTCGTTTTCATACCCTTAGCTTCAAATGAATCCTTTATGGGAAGCCCCTTTATGTTAAACCTTAAGTCACCAATGGTTTTGATAATGTTCGCGTATTTCCCTGCTTTAATTATAAAGAATATCTTCATGTGGTGGGGTATAAGGCGTGATGATTATTTCAAATTCAAATGGAAAGATTTAGCTTGGCAAGGTTTTGTTGCCCCTCTTGGCGCAGCTGTGGTTGTATGGGGTATACTAGAAGGCTTATTTACCTTGATTTGGCAAGGAGAAATCATAACTTCTGTACTTATCCTTCTTATTGGTACTCTGGTTGGTATGTATATTTTCGCCTTCTTTGCGAGTTTGTTTGGAGCTTTCGATGATAATACCTTAGCAGAATTTAAACGGGCAACAGAGATGGCTAAAGGGTTGAAATTCATGGCAAAACCTCTATACCTTGTATCAAAATGGGGAGCAAAAATATCTCCATTACATAATAAATTCCCCATGACTATATTTAAAGAGGCTCAAGCTGAAGCCCAGCAACTTACGGAAGAGAAAATAAAATTAAATATATAATTTTCTCTTTTCTTTTTATTTTCTTGTTTTTAATGCTGATTGTATTGTTCGTTTCACCCATTCTTCGGCTTCAGAACCTTTAAGCAGTTCTTCACAATACTCCCAATGTTCTCCTGCAATCAAACCCATCAAAGCTATTTTTTTGAATTTTCTTGGTTTATTGGGTGTTGATGTAAACATAAAAAGAAGTCTAGCAGCTTTTTTCTTCAGTATAACTATGTCCATTGTATTATCGAGAGGAATTTCATCATCTTGAAGGGTTATTGCAACATCATAACTAGAGGTGTTGATTGTAGCAAATTTTGTTAAAGCTAAAAGTGAGTAATTCCTTATCCAATCAATTCTTGAAGATGTTAAGGCATGATTGTATAATGATGCTAGACCTCCACCCTTGATTAGAGTCTTTAGAGCAGACCTTCTTCTTTCATCACCAACAGAGGGTGTTGAAATAGTTTTATCGAATTTACTACAATCCATTAACCTACAATATTCTTTCTTTCAAATAAACTTTAGCAAACTGTTACGTGAGAAAATTTTTTAACCCACATCCCTACAAAAGTTTTCATGGACTCAGTTACTCATGGAAGTATATCTGTACTAATTGGTTTTATATTCATTCATTTTTACAAAAATGTCCCACTTTGGTTACTTCTAATTGTGATGTTTGTTTTCGGAGTTCTTGTAGACTATGATCATGTTTTCTATTATAAGAAGAAGAATCCAGAGTTACAACTTTGGAATATCCCCCAGTTGATTAAAGTATACTTTAATACAGTAGATGAAAGAGATGAGTTCATTTATCATACTTGGTTGCATGAACCTTTTGGTGTTCTTGTGGTCTGCGGATTAAGTTATCTCATTTTTGGAGTGACTAATTTCTATCCTGAATTATCTATTTTAGCAAGCAGTTGTTACGTTGCACATTATCTTGTCGACTTAATATCAGGAAAGATGAAA
>BPTM01000236.1 GCA_023705945.1 Candidatus Heimdallarchaeota archaeon | reverse complement strand
AGATCGTTTCACGTGACTGGAGTTCAGACGTGTGCTCTTCCGATCTTAAACTACACACCTAATCATTTTAACCTTATTAAGAAGGTCAGCAACCTTCAGTAAAAGGTAAGTAATACAGAGAAAATATGTTTAAACTCATTACTCTTCAAAGACGATTTGCTCCACAAGCCGATCGTCTTGTTTCTTAGTAATGTATCTATAGATGAAGTATTCAACAGTTTCAATTGCTTTTTCTAAATCAAGAGGAATCTCTCGATCTGATTCTTTAAATAGCAATAGTTTCTGTCTTAGTATTCCCAATGTTAGAGCAATGACTCTGTTTCTTTCATATAGCTCATTTGCTTTTAGTCTTATCAGAGCATATTCTTGAAAGAGAGTGGAATAATTTTTACTAATTTCTGTAAATTCCTTTTCATCTTTGTTTTTCTTTTCTTTGATATCTTCTATTTTCCATTCAGCTAGTTCATCAGGAATAACATCTAAATAATAGAGATAGTAAGCAAGATCACTTGAAAGAATTTGTTCATTTTCACAAGGTATCTTATCCTTGAATTTTACAGTATACATTGTTGTTCCTATTTTCATCTAGAAACCCTCCTCAAGTTGATCAACAATCTTTTCAATTCTTATTATGCTATCATAATCCTGTTCATATTCTACAAGAGCTTCTCTTAAAATTACCACGTGTCTATTGATAGTTTCTAACTCTGTATATCGCGCTTTTAACCTGTAAGCAAATTCAGCATATTTCATTACAGTGAGAAAGAAACTGCGAAAACTTACTTCTTCAGTTTTACTACAACTTTTTTCCCATGCGTGAAAAATTATGTGCATTGCATGTGGAAATTTTTTCAATAAAACATCTTCTTTGATTTTTAATTTCTGAGCATAGTTCTTAATCCTTCTACTTTGAGTTATATCGAAAGTAAGCTGCTTTATTTTTTTCATCTTCTCATATTTAATTCCTTTACAAAATTGATAAACGTTTAGTTAGTTTTTGCAGCTGCTTTATGTTCAAGATAAGTTCTTGAAGACCTAACATTTTTTTATGAATAAACCTGATTTGCTAAATAGTTGAAGATAATCGTAAGAGGTATTTCATAACATTGGGCGTTTACATTCGAGGTTTCATAAAAAACAATCTCTCTATCCACCAGAGATGAAAAGACTATTCTTTCTGCAATATCCTTCCCAAGATATACTCCTTTCTCTCTTAAATCAGATTTATTGATAAAAATTATGACAGGTAATGTCTTTTGTTTTCTTTGTTCTTCCATCTTTACCATATCTAGGTAATGTACAATTTTCTCCATCGAAGATATGTTTGTTCCATCTGCCATAATAATAACTAAATGAGCACCTTTTATTGCTATATCTTGCATGAAATCAAATCTTTCTTGACCTGCAGAATCATTGAATAGTACTTGAAAAGCTTCGTCTATTGACTCATAATCAATAGTATTCAATTCATTAAATTTTTTCAAAATAATCTTGTTAAATCGGGTTAGTACAATCACAGAGTTTACAACATTAAGAGAGATTGTTGTTGTACTTTGACTAAAATTATTATATTTTAATGGTG
>BPTM01000235.1 GCA_023705945.1 Candidatus Heimdallarchaeota archaeon | reverse complement strand
AAACGACGGTTAGACCGCCTCTGGCAAGTTTGACCAAGTTTCATAACGTGCGTCATCATCATCTTCTTTCTCTGGTTTATCATCATCGTCAGCATATACTTGAGTTAAAAATAAACTAGAAAATATTATGATGGTAAATAGTGAAGCAAGAAGTAACAGTTTTTTGTTGTGAATTCGTTTGGATTTAATCATTGAAAACCTTCTACCTTCTTTTTTGAATTGAAATTGCTATTTTAAAAACCTCTGCTTTACTAAAATGAAGTTGAAATTTTACTGGGACTGAACTGGAACTTGTATTACAACTTGTGAAAAATTTAAATGCATTACTGATTCCTCATTGGATAGGATGAGTTATTTACAAGACGAAATAAAAGATAGATATGAAGGGAGAGTTGATCATCAAGCAAATAAGTGGACAGCATTTAGAATATTACAGAAAAATCTGGAAGAATTCGAGTTTGATGCAGAAGAAATACAATTGTTGGGAGCAATTATCTCTGATGTGATTAATAAACACGGGGGATCAAAGGAGGAAGTATTTAGAGCGTTGTATAAAGGCTATAAAATGTAAAAAAAAAGAATCTGTTATCAAAAATAAAAGGATTAAACTAGTTTGACAAGAGCTTTTTCTCTTCTAAACAAACTAGTTGATATTTTAAACAAACCTGCTGCAATGAGTAAGAGTACTATTGGGGCAACTACAATTCCTAATATCATATTGTAGAAGAATAAAACCACTTGCAATCCAATCAACATTAATAGTGGTATTAGCAGTAATCCGCCTAATTGAGTAGCATCTCTTACGGTTGAAACTCTAGTGGAAACAAAAATTAAACCTTCAACAGCTATTATTGTGATTATTGGGCTTATTATGAATAGAAAAATTATCGATATCAGATCAGGAAAGAAAATCCTACCTATCATCGGATACAATATAATATCCATCACTATAGAAAAAGTAACGATAGCAACTGTAGTAGCTATGAATGACGGAATAAATGATGAGATAATCTTGCCTGTTACTATTTCTTTCTCACTCAAAGGTGTAGTCAACAATGCTTCCATCGTTTTTCTCTCTCTTTCTCCCGCTATTGTCTCTGCAGCAATTACCGATGTGATGATAATTGGCATCATAGCAACTAAAACTAATACAATATATCCTATACCAATCGTTGATTTAGCTTGATTTGTAAAGCCTTCCCAATCATCTATAGTTCCTGATAGAACATTATCCATGAATGTTACAGAACTCTCATCATTATTTTCACCAGCTCCAAATGAACCAGAATATAACATTACTTGTAGTGGAACTATCGCTCCTATAACCAATGGCAATACTATGATTGAAAATACAATATATTTTGATTTGGTATAATCTTTCATGTCTTTTACTGAAAGCGCCCAAAGTCTTTTCCACTTCATTTTGATTCCTCCATTTCATCATGGTGATTGTCACCATTAACTAACTCTAAGTAAACTTGTTCTAAATCAGGACGATTATGTCTAACTTCAGTAATATCTACATTTAATCTCGATAGATCTTTGATTATTATTGGAGTAGATTCTTCAATATTCTCAAGCTTTAATGTTACAGATAATCTCTCTTTATCCTCATTAGCAATTTCTATTGAACTAGTGCTAAAATAGTCTGATATTTGTTTATCCCATTTTTTGAATCTAAAGATTGTAATAACATCAGAATGTAATAATGATCTAAGCTCTGAAGGTTTTCCAATAGCAATTAATTTTCCTTTTTCTAAAATACCAACTCTTGAACATAATTTCTCGGCTTCACTGAGATTATGGGTATTAATGAAAACCGTTCTATTCTCATTCTTAGTTAAAGTAACTATTAGGTCTCTTACCATTTTTGCAGCTTCAGGTGATAGCGATCCTGTTGGTTCATCTAAGAAAAGCATTTTAGGTGAATGAATAATAGCCCTAGCAATTGCAACCTTTTGTCGCATTCCTTTAGATAATTTTCCAGCAGCTTCATTTTCCTTTTCATCTATGTCAAATTGTTTTAGTAAGTTCTTGATTCTCAAATCTCTCTCTTCTTTTGGGATGTCATGAACTTTTGCAAAGAAATCTAAATTGTCTCGAACACTTAATCTTTGATATAATGAAGGTGTTTCTGTAAGAATTCCTACATTTTCTCTAATTTGATTTGACTGTGTTTTACTATTAAATTCTAAAACAGAAGCATTACCTGAAGATGGTTCTAACATTCCAGTTAGTAATCTAACAGTTATAGTTTTACCTGCTCCATTTGGGCCTAACAGACCAAAAATCTCTGATTCTTTAATTTTTAAATCTAATCCACTAACAGCTTGTAACCCATTGAAATTCTTCGTTAATCCCTGAGTTTCCACAACGATTTTGCTCATTTTCTTGCAACTCCACACATATTCACGTTTCATTTGATAATATACTTTGAAACGTCAAATAAGACGTCAAATGAAAAGTTTATAAATGTATTGATGTAGCACTATCTAATGAAACCGGAAGAAATAGATGTAAAAGATAGATTTATTGGAGATAATGCAGGAAATTTAATTGAGGTTCTATCTAAAAAAAGTCGCTTTCAAATATTCTTACATCTGTTAGTCTATCCAGAATTGAGTCTTACTAAACTAAGTGAGTCAGTTGGAAAAAGTAAATCTACAGTTCATAGAGATTTACAAGAGCTAATAGAAGCCGGGATAATCAAAGAACATCGTCAAGATTCTTCAACTAAATCGAAATATTACGTTATTCAGAAAAAAACAATATTCCAAGACTTGCATATGATAACATCACCTGATAAAATGGACAAACTATCAGCTGAAGAGCGAAAAAACACATTCAATCTTCTAATGTCAATGATTGATTCAGCTTTTTTTATATTAGAAAACAGCATCGGAATTGTAACTAAGTATGTTGAAAGATTTAAAGAAGCAAAACAAGATCTTTCTTTACCTGATCATCAAACATTTTTAAGATGGATGAAGGAATTTGGGGTTTCACTTAGATTTGCTCCATTAAGCAACAAAACATTTCCCATCTATGAAAAACATTTGAAAAACTTTTATTCAGAAGTCAATTCAGAGTTATTAACGAGCGAATTGCAAGAAGATTTGTTTAATGGTGATTATCTGGCTTGGAACGTAATATTACCCATGAAGAAAGCTTTGAAGTAAATAACAAAGTGAAGTAATTTTCTTCTTTCTAAAGAAAAGGAGAAAAGGAATAGGTGTTTGGATGCCCTTAAATACAAAGAACCCATATATTCGCTTGATAAAATTGTCTTTTTCTGAAAAAATTCATTTTAAAATGGTTTCTTTTGTTCATGAAACAATGTATAGTCTTTTTGTCAATCCATATAAATTACTTAAACAAGCAGGGCTTAAAAATGATCAAACTGTCTTGGAAGTTGGTTGTGGCCCAGGTTTCTTCACTGTTCCTGCATCAAAAATAGTTGGAGAGAACGGATTCATTTATGCTATTGACATCAATCCATTTGCAATAGAATCAGTTAATAAGAAAGTTAAAAAAGCTGGGGTAGAGAATGTTGAAGCATTAGTAATAAGTGTGTACAACACAGAACTGTATGATCAAAGTATTGACTTAGCTTTTCTCTTTGGTGTTAGACATGTTTTGGAATACACAAAAGTAAAGAAAGAAATGAACCGAATAATGAAAAATGAAGGGATTCTCGCTATTCAAAAATGGGGGGCTAACAAAAAATTAATATCGCTTCTTACAGAGAATCAAGTATTTTCCCTTATTGAAGAAACAAAGAAAGTTTTAAAATTCAAGAAACTAGCTTCTTAATCTATTGTGAATTCTTCAGAGTGTTGTTGGTTAAAATTTTATCTTGAATGAAATATGTTTATTAATGTCCATATTTTTATTTCGTTATGTCAAAGTCAGAATTTATTCTTGATTTACTTCACAAATCAGTGGATCAAGGAGAGAAACTAGGTGTAGACTTCATTGAAGCGAGATATGATGATCTACAATTAATAACTATTGCTTTAATAAATGACATAGTAAAGCAATCTTCTGCATTCCAAAGAAAAGGAATAGGCGTTATGGCTTACTTCAACGGTACTCCTGGTTATTCTTACACTCCCGAGCTGAATTCGGAAGGTGTGAAAAATGCAACGAAAAGAGCTATCAAACTTGCTAAATCAACTAATGAAAGAAATGTCATGAAACTCGATTTTGAATCTATACCTGCTGTTAAAGAAAAAGTTGTATTAGATGTGAAAAAACATCCCAAAGATTTTGAGTTCTCAGAGAAACTAGATATGCTAAAACGTGGTGTTAGTTCCATAAAAGAGGTGCTTGAACCTACAAGTACAACTGGAATGTATGGGGAGATGTTTGGAGAGAAATTTCTAGTTAACTCTGAAGGAACAGAAATATACTGGGCTCCAGTTATGGTAGATATCAGAATGGGAAGTGTATTCATAAGTGAAGGGAAACAAGCACAATCTTTCACAGGAACTGGAGCTTCCAAAGGATTAGAGTTCTTCGAAGAAAAAGAAACAACACCTGAACAAACTGGTGCAAATGCAGGAAAATACTGCAAAGAACAGATAGATGCAGTAGCTGCTCCTGTTGGAAAACAGACAACTTTAGTCTCTCCTCTAATGGGTGGTGTAGTTGTTCATGAATCATTTGGCCATCTAAGTGAAGCAGACTTTGTAGTAACCGGACAATCTCCTATAGCTGACAGAGTTGGGGAACAGCTAGGAAGCGAGCATGTTACATTGATTGATGAAGGTGTTACTCCATATGGTGGATTATATCTTCCTTATGACGATCAAGGGGTAAAAACAGGAAGAACTGTTTTAGTCGAAGAAGGTATCCTGAAAGGTTACCTACATAATAGAGGTACAGCTCAAAAAATGAATGCTGAATTAACAGGAAACAGTCGAGCTATAAACTTCATGTTCAATCCAATTGTAAGGATGAAAAACACCTATTTTGAAAAAGGAGATCTGTCTATGGAAGAAGCTCTTGAACAAATAGGAAATGGTGTTTATGCAGTTGATATGTCAGGAGGACAAGTCGGTTTAGATGGAAATTTCATGTTCAATTGTAGCAGAGGTTATCTCATTGAGAATGGGCAGATTACCAAACCTTTGAAAAACCATGCTCTATCTGGAAACATTCTAGATCTACTCAAACATGTTCAAGGTGCTACAAAGGATATTACTATTCGCACGGGATATTTTGGAGGATGTGGAAAAGGTGGTCAAGGTGGACTCGCGGTTGGATTCGGAGGTCCTAATGTCATCATGGATCAAGTTCTTGTTGGAGGTGCTTAAAGATGTCTTTAGATCAAGTTCGTGAAAAGATATTAGCTATCGCTGATCAAACACTTAAATTTGCAAAAGATCTCAATATACCTTCTACTGAAGTATTTGTTTACAATTTATCAAGCACTAACCTTACTGACAATAAAGGTAAAATTGATAGTAGAGATGGACTCTCCCTAGGCATTGGAATAAGAGCAGCTATTGGGAAAAAAATTGGTTTTGCTAGCACTACTGGTTTTGATGATGTATCAATTAAGTCAACACTTAATCTTGCTCATAGTATAGCAAAAACTAGTCCTGAAAATCCTATGTTCAACGGATTTGTCGCTGAAACTAAAACTTCCAAAGAAGGAATTTTAGACCCTGAAATCCTTAATCTAGAAGCCAAAGATATGATTGAACACTGCAATTTAATGGGTCAAGGTTTTGATAATAATGATACCAGACTCATCTCTGTATCCTATGAGGTCAACATCTCCTGGGGTGGTTATGCATTAGGAACATCTGAAGGGTGTCTAGCTTCTTCTTTGATCACAACCTATGGAGCTAGTAGCTTTGTTGTTGTTACTGAAACAGGTGATCGTAAAACAGCTGGAGATTTTGTACTTGGAAGAGAAATAAAACCTGTTGAAGGTCTTACTGCAAATGCTATGAAACATGGTTTAGAATCTCTAGGTTCTAAAGCATTTGGAGGATCTGAGATTCTTCCAACAGTCTGGAAATCTCGTGAAACAGCTCCTTTTCTACTATTTCCTTTTCTCAGTGTTTTATCTGGTTCTGGATATGTTGAAAAACGCAATCCATGGAAAGACAAACTAGGTGAGAAAGTGTGCGTAGATGATTTTACACTAATTGATGAAGGGCAAAACCCAGAATATGGTGCTTGTAGATCAATAGATGCAGAAGGAACTCCAAAACAAACTACTACAGCAATCGAAAATGGTATCCTGAAAACCTTTGTCTTTGACAAAATGCATGGTGATGCAGCTGAACTGCAATCTACTGGAAATGCTACAAGAGGACTGGGCTTTGGTGGTGGAATACCCTTCGAGAGTCTTCCCACTGTTGGACCAAATCAAGTTTTGGTCAAAAACGTAGGGAAAAATTTGGATGAACAGATAGCAGAAATTGATAAAGGAATACTAATTACAGGAACACCAATAGGGTTGTTTACAGCTAATCCAGTAACTGGAGACTTTAGTATAACAACAAATGATGCTTTTCTAATCGAAAAAGGTGAAATTGTTAATCCTCTAAAATCTATAAGCATCGCAGGAAATAACTATGAAACACTCAAAAACATAGTGACTATTGGATCTGACAGAGAAGCTTCTGGATGGCCTTTAAATGCACCCTCAATGACTTTCAAAGGACATACAATCTCTGACTAATCCCAGTTTTTCTCCCTTTTTCTTTTCTTTTTAAAAATTCGTGAGCAAACATTATATACTTTTAATTTATTATCTTCCACACTATGAGGCTAACAAAATGTCTGTTATAACACAAGTTTATGATAAATCAGCTACTGATATGATGAAATATAGTGCGTTGATAATCGTTCTCGCTCAAGCAGTAATCTTTGGTTTGGGTTTTGTTGTGTCTGAATATATAGGTCTTGTTGGAGATGCAATTTATGCTGTAGGATTATTCCTTCTTGGTAATGCTGTTTATAACATTGGTATGTCTTTTCCAATGGCTAGAAATGATGCTCATTCAGCAAGAAAATGGCTGTTTATTTACGGAGGTTCAATTCTGTTTATGTACATCCCAATAATAGGAATCGTAGGAGCTCTTCCTGCACTTATCACAGGAATTGGATGTTTTCTGAAATTAAATGGTCTATTTAAGAAGATAACACAATCAGCTCCCCAACAAGGACAGTTGGATTCATGGGTTTTTCCATTATTTGCATTTTATGGACTACTTTCAGTTGCGGTAATAGTAATAGCTGCGTTTGCTTTAGGCCCGAGCGAAGTACAACCTCTAGGATTTATAATTATTTTAGCTGTAGCCATTGCTGGTGTTGGACTATTAGTATCCTTAGGAGTATCTTTTGTTTTATATCAAAATTCTAAGAAACTAGAACTTATAAGACAATCTATAGACTTTTCACAGCTTGCCCCTGCTCCTACTCCTGGTGTATATGCCCCTGCTCCTGCTCCTGGTATATATGCCCCTGCTCAGCCTATTCAACCAGAATCTAAAGTACAAGATATAAAATTCTGTTCGAATTGTGGATCTAAGAATCTTGCTTCTGATAAGTTTTGTCCTATTTGTGGAGCAACGCTAATTGACCAATAGAAATAGTTCATTTGAACTCTTTTTCTTTATTCTTCTCTTTCTTTTTTCTTTCCCCATCGAATGCCTACTTCTATCAAGATAAAACTGGCAAAATAGTTTTCTGAATCAGAGATCTATCAAGACAACTCTATTTCTTACTTTTCTAGGAAAAGCATAATAACGATAAAACCTTTCGTTTAAGTAGCTTAGTGATGAAAATGGGTTTAAAAGCAAAACCTACAGTAGACGGTTCAAAGATAAAAAAGCAAGATTCCGCAAGTAATAGAACATTTTTTGTAGGTGTTGCACTTTGGTGGACTATCTTTGCTCTGATACCTGTATTAATATTTGCAGTTCAAGGTGATTGGATTGTTGCATTTTCGATAGCAAGCAAAGTCGGGATTGTTTTTGTATGCTTGGGATTTATCCTTTTAAGTGCAAAGGGAACATTCAAAGTAGTAAGCAGGGGTGGAGTAGTTGCTCCAGTTGATTACGAAGATGAAGATGAAGGAGAAGTTGTTGTACTTGAAAGAAAACAATCTATTAATTATTGGGAGATTCTCCTTATTGGGAGGGTTTGGATGCTTTTATGGGGTTTTTTATATCTGATACCTTTAGCATTTGGAGTTCCATTCATAATTTAATCTTGTCGAACTTAATGGTTGAAAAAAGTGTTGTTAAACTGAATAAAGTTTGAGAAGGAAAAAAAGGAAAAGATTTTTGAAGAATACAGCATTATTGGGTTTTTGGTGATATCTTTTCCTGTAAACATAATTTCTACATAATGAGAGAGAAAACAGTTCCTTTTACATGACACTTGTTATAAGGAACATCGCTTTCTCTCAGGGGTATTTTTCTCTTCACTTGTCTTTTGCTATGAGTAGTTGTCGCAGAAAGAGACTGCTCTTTAGCGCGAAGAGACCGTCCATTATTTCTTGAAGAAAAATGAGCATCATATTCAACAAGATAAAAAACATTGGAAACGTTATCTATCAGACCTGATTTCTGGTTTTTTCGCGATTTACTCACTGCCATATTTTCCACCTGTAACTCAAACATTTTGAAGAGTTAGCAAACACAAGTTGCTTCCACTGTGTAAGCTCCTGCGAGATATTCTCATAGGTTAAGAATACTATTTATTAAATAATATATAAAGTTTTTGTAAAAAATATGCTTTCTTTCAATAATTGGTGGATTATAATTCATAATAAAACAATAACTCTTTTAAATGCTTAAGAAAGATAAAAATATACAAACAATATTCAGTAGTTATACAAAGGTTTTATCATGGAAACTCGAGATTTGATTAGCTTCACTCCAAAAACTGTTATAGTAATCGATCAGAAGAAGCAGTTCGATTTACTATATCTATCTAAAAATGAGAAGAAGTATAGTCCTATTCTTCATGTTTTACGTGATGGACCTTTGACCCTTAAGGAACTTGAGTATAAGTATAATGCAATTGCTGATGAACCTAAAAAGAAGAATACCATCTACAGTTATGTTCAAGATTTGGAAAAAGCTGGTTTAGTTACTAAAGCTGGTCAACGTATCTCTCCTGGTCATACTTTTTGTGAATGGTTGTACGATCGCACTGCTACACTCTTCTATCCAGTTCTTGTTACAGATGAGTACTTCAAATCAAAGGAAGCTGCTGCTGCTTTAGAGCAAACACGTAATCTACTCTCTCTCTATCTGGAACAACCTGCGCCAGCTTTCAATAAACTTAAGGAAGTCGTTTTTAAAACTTATCAGCAAGCTCAAAGAACTGTTGGTGATATTTTCTCAAAGCATAGTGATGAAATTGCAGAAATAACTGAGGATATCCCTTTTCGGCAATTAGACAAAATCTGTAGTATTTTTGAAACGTTAATGGTTGTTCTTCATTTTCAGGATAAATCTAGTGAATTACTGAGCGAACTTGAACTTGGAGGTAAGACATGAATACTAAAGATTTCTTGGATGAGAACTACTCAGTTAAACCTCTACAAGTTCTTGAAGATGAAGCTCTCATCAAATTATTGGATGATTCTAAGTATGCTCCACTCATGAAAATTTTGAGGGAAAAACCATTTACAATTAAAGAAATACGAAAAAGATACAATGCTGGTATAAAGAAGCCAAAAGAAGAGGTTACTATCAGACAATACGTTAAAATTCTAACCGATTCAGGTTTGATTGTTAAAGCAGGTCAAAGCATAACTGAAGGCAAAATAGCTGCTGAAATACTATATGGTAGGTCTGCAAGATGTTACTTCCCAGTAGTTTTATCAGAGGATTTTTGGGAATCAGGTGATAACCAGTTTATCACTGAAAAAGTTCTTCAATTGCTTAATTTTGTAGATACGAAGAAAAAACCTACTCTCGAATCTCTTCGAAAATTGCTTCACTCCATCTATTCCAAAACTGAGTTGGAAATTGCCCGAGTTTTTGAAAGATTTGAGAAAGAAATTTCTGAAAATCTTTCTAGTAGTCCGTTTAACGAAATTAGATATATATCAAATTTCATGATGTTGCTTGTTTTGTTAACTAATTCTAGTATCTATAAAAAAGATTTAGAAGATAACTTTTATTAAAGCTATGAGAACTCTTATTCAAATCGTTTCTGTATAACGATAAACCATATAGGATTCGGAGTTTATGAATATTAAACCGTTCGAAGCAAGAAAATTACAAGATTCTCAATTTCAAGAACTCTATGATTTGGAGTGCTCTGTTCATGAAGAAATATTTCCAAACGATCAACCCATAACTTTCAAACTTTGGAAAGATCTTCTGCTCCATCAAAATCCTCTTTATACTGTCCACAGATGGTTAGCAGTTAGTGATAGAAAAGAGAGAATCCTTGGTTATGGTCGTCTAAGTTATCCTAACGAGAACTCTCCTATGTTTGAAAGCATGAAAAATACAGCTGATTTTAATATTCTAGTTAAGGAAGATGAACGAAGAAAAGGAGTTGGAAAATCTTTACTTACTCAAATTACTGCTAAATCTGATAGTTTGAATAGATCAAAGCTTCAAAGTGTGATTAACCATGAGTCTGGAAAAGCATTTTGTGATCACTTTGAATGCACTGTTGCGTCGAAACGTTCAGTTAATCGCCTTTATCTTGAAGATGTTAATTGGAAGAGAATGAGAGAATGGGTTGAGCTAGGAAAAATCAAAGCTCCTTATGTCAAAGTAGAAACATTTGAAGTTGTTCCTAAAGATGTCATTGACGAGTTTTGCATGGCTTATACTCTTACTGAGAATCAAGCACCTGATTATGAAACTGGAGATTATCAAGCATTAAGGGTTACTCCCGAGAGTAGACGACATGATGAAAAGATGTACAAAGAGCGAGGATATGTCTGGACCACAAAGATAGTTAAAGAAGAAAATGGTTCCATTAGCGGTTTAACCGAGATATTCTACAATCCTGAAATACCAAATATGGTCGAACAAGAACTAACTGGGGTTTTGCCAGAATATAGAGATAGGGGATTAGGGAAATGGTTAAAATCCTCAATGGCTTTTTACGTTAAAACTAACTATCCTTCAATTGAATTCATTCAGACTGGGAATGCTAAAAACAACGAAACAATGAATGCAATAAACAAAAGAATGGGTTTCAAACATGTTTGTGATCAATATCTAATCAAACTAGAATCTAACCTTATAAAAGAAAAATTAAAAAATAATAAATAGCTGTTAGAGTTGCTTCTTCAGCCATTCCAGAGGTTGATCAAACACTTCATTTTTTGATGCTTTCCATTCCTTCTTTTGAGTATCATATGAATCACCATAAAAATAGTACAATTTGCTCATATAATGGTCCAATCTGTAAAAATCAAGTTTTTCAGAGATCGCCCACAAGAAGTTGCTAAATAGAGATGTATAGGTTGGAGGTATGTTCATTCGCCATATAAAACCATCAGAGAGTAAGTTGAATCCTGTATCGAATGGTATAGGTGATGTTTTCAAAGTGTTATATAGTTTAGTCCTGTTGATTTCCGAACACTTCCCTCTGAATAGGACTAGATCCACTGTTTGAACTTTTGATCTTTTATAAAGTAGGACATAATCATTGACATTTTCATTTAGAAAAGTCATTCTTCTTGAAATTCTTACAGGTGTAACCTGGAACTTTTCCGCAAGATCATTGTGCGCTTGTTTAGCATTTATAGTCATTTCTCTTAATAATTTCAAATCTAAATCCTGGATTTTATTAAGAACGTTTATCTCTCGTTTGACGTCGGAAATAATGGTATCCGAAGCTTCTTCGTACTTTTCTTTCCATGGTTGAATATCCCAAATCCATTCACCTTTCTTATTATCATAAAATTCAAATTCAGGTGCAGAACTCGCTTTGAAATCTTTTCCTTGGATTTTCTCAAACTCTTCAATTAAATTTATATTTTTTAGTTTTAGGAATAATGCTTCTAAATATCGGATCGAATTGTTTGGAATGTTAAACTGTAGAAATAAGCCTTGATATGCACCTAAGATTCTATTTCGATAAATTGTGAAATCATGGAAATCAGCAAGTTTTTCAAGTATTTCTAGTTTTCCAAGATCTGAAACTTTAACTATAAATGTGACTGTTTCAAGACCAAGAGTCTCAGGTTTAAATTTAGCTCTAATCCCCTCAATATATCCATCCTTCACTAGATATTGATAATGAGCTTTTGCTGTTTTATCAGTGATATCCAAAGCTTCAGCTATCTTTGAGAAGTTAGCTTTTGGATGTTTCTGCAAGAATTGAAAAAGGGAATAATAGGGGATCATAAACCTCAACTACACTTTATGGGATTGTTATTCCAATATAGGGATCTCCTTCACTTCCACCTGGTGGATCAAACACCACAACGTCAGTTACGGCAAACCAGCCATTGTCATTTGTAATTAGAGTTGCTTCAACTGAATAATCTCCAGATTCAGTAGCATAATTGTAAAAGGCTATGTCAAGTGTAAGTGTTTTCAGAGATGTTATAATATGTAGAACTATTTCCTCTTGTTCCCCGATTGGGTTTGTTAGACAGACTTTGAGATAATAGTGTTTTATGTTTGAATCTGTATCGATAGCTACTGTAATTGAAGTAAAGATGTCATAACCTATGTAGAATGCATCATTGATTGTTACAGAATGAATCTCGGTTCTCAGTGATCGATTAGCTTGAACAGAACTCACTGAATATGAAATGAATAATATTGATGTGATAAGAAATATCATTGAAATTAAACGAAACTTTTTCATCATAGAAATTTTCCCTAATTGTTATTTAAATTTATCTCCGAAAAATTTCAAAAAAAAAGAAGTAGAGAAAACTCTACCTAGGTGATTAAAGATAGAAGTCAATCGCAGTATTACCATCAAACTCTTGAGGTGTATCGCCACCATCGAAAGGATAAACTGATGATGCATAATCAAATGTTGCTTCCATTGATGCGGTTCCACCTAATTGTCCGATGAGTGTATATTCTAAGAAATAATATGTCCATGCACCATTTTCGTAAGCTGTCATATCATATCCATACCCATCGTCAGTACAGGTAGTTGTTAAGTAGACTTTAGCTGCGTTTGCATTTAGCATTACATCATTCATTCCTCCTGCATAGCAGTGATCTAGAAAGATGAAAATATTGCTGATTGATGGAGCCATCATACTTTGGAGTTCTGAATCATAGATTAATCCATCTTCGCCATTTTCTCCTCCAGAAGTATCCCACATGCACAATACTTGAACATAAATTCTGTCTCTTCTTCGACGACCACCTATATTCACTTCAGATCCATGCCCTGAACTTATAAAAGCAACGATGTCATTTTAATCTGCTTGTGCTATGATTGTTGCCCAAGCGTTTTTCACGTTGTAT
>BPTM01000234.1 GCA_023705945.1 Candidatus Heimdallarchaeota archaeon | reverse complement strand
ACTTCTCTTCCTTTTCCCATCGTCTTAACGTACTAGCTGACACTCCTTGTAACTTCGCTGCTATCCCTATTCTCACTAACATATTCTCTCTTTCTTATTTTTTCTCAAAATTCTTTTCCCTCATTTTCCCTCATAACAAGATTGGGTAAATTTTTACTCTTCAGTTGACTACGGTAAATCATAAAGTTTAATAATCTTTCAATAGATGTTTGCTTAAATTACTATATACATGGGATTAAAAGATGGCAGAGCCCTCAAAAAGTGTCCGTATAAGAAGACTTGTATTAGACGTTTTAAAACCCCATCAACCAAGAATTGATGTTTTAGCAACTGCTGTTGGGGAATTGGAAGCTGTTGAATCTGTTAATGTTGTTCGAACTGAAACAGATTCTAGCACTGAAGGAATTATTGTAACAATTGTTGGTCTTGACCTAAACTTTGACGATATTGAAGCTGTTCTAAAAGACTATGGAACATCTGTTCATTCCGTCGATGAAGTTGTTGTTGGAGAAAAGATAATAAACACAGTAAAGATTCCAAATGAAGAACCATTTAACATTTAACGTTCTAATTTTATTCAAATAAAAGGGAGGAAAAACTACTTTCTCAATTATTTTTTTTCACAGCTTTTATTCCTAAATCGAATGCTTTTAAGTTCACTTCTATATGTTTAGGTGGGACCCTTAACTTCAAAGCTTCTCTTAAGTCATTATCTGCTATAGGAAAACCTTCAACTTGAGATAAAGCCCCAAGCAGAACAATGTTTTGTGTTAAAGCTAAACCAGCTTGATTTGCTAACCCTTCTGCATCAATGAAATGAACATTTGCATCGAATTTTCCAAGATTGCCCTTAATACTCTCTCTAGCTTTATCTGCTGCTTCCTTATCTTTTTTCCACGTAATAGGAAAAAGAACTGTTTCAGATGTTATGACTGTACCTCTAGGTTGTAAATATTTTATATATCTCAAAGTTTCATTTTGCTCAAAACCTACTAGCATTTTACTAGTACCGATAGGAATTGTTGGTGAATTTAGATTCTTACCTATTTTGAGATTTGTTATGACAGAGCCTCCTTTTTGAGCCATTCCATGAACCTCTGAACCTAGAACGTTTAATCCTTTCATTTGCGCTGCAATTGTAATGATGTCGGATATTGTTAGGATACCTTGTCCTCCGACTCCACAAATAACCATTTGATATGTTTCAACCATTTTATTCATCCACCTTTGAAATAGCTCCAACAGGACAGATTTGAGAACAGACACTACAACCTGTGCAAACATCAGGATCTATGACTGAATAATTCTTACCTTTAGAATTTGTTTCTAGACTCCATCGTATTGCTGGGCATTGATATTGTACGATACACGTTCCACATGCTATACATACTTCTGGGTCTATATGGAAAACCTCTATTTTCTCGCCTTTTCTTCTCTTTCTTCTCCAATCTTCATTAGCACAGATTTTTCTCATTATTATTACTGTGGGTCCTTCATGTTTCAAAGCATCTTCAAAAACCTTCTTTCCATTCTCGAAATCGTAAGGATCAAACACAACAACATATTCTACTCCTAACGATTTAGCAACATCAGCTATATCAATTTCCTCTGTAGGATTAGGTTGGAAACCAGTCATAGCGGTCATTCTGTTATCTAGAACTAGAATGTTAATGTTTGCTTTATTATAAACAGCATTAGCTAATGCAGGCATACCTGTGTGGAAAAATGTACTATCTCCGATATAAGCAAATATTGGTTTGTCTTTTATGACCTTTGAAAAACCATTTGCCATACCAATTCCACCCCCCATACATAGTATTGTGTCTGTGACCCAAGGATCCAATGAATAACAACCTATATCTGAAGCAAAAATACCCTTATTTTTACGTACAATTTTGGATAATTCCCAAAACGCTGCTCTATGTTGGCATCCAGCACAGAACAGAGGGGGTCTAAAAGGAACAAAATCATTAGTTTCTTCAACAGATCTCTCAATTTCATTTACTTGAACTATAGACCCTCCAATTACTTTGACTAGAGCTTCAGCAACTAATCTCTCATTTAACTCATGATATCTTTTAGTTATTCCTGAGCTTTTCCCATGTATCTTCGGTATAACTCCATTTTGAATAAAAAGTGCACTTATACGATCTTCAAGGTAAGGATCAACCTCTTCAATGAAGATGATATTTTCCTTATCTTTTGCAAATTCTAGAATAGTTTGCTCATCCAATGGAGCTACCATGCCCAGTTTTAGAATGGGAAGTTCTTTCTTTATTGTCTTAAGAGCATCTTTAACATAAGCATAGCTATTACCACTTGTAATTATACCAAATTCTGTATGATTATCTGGCCCCTCAATTGTTGAGAAACCACTTGTTGGTAGCCATTCCTTTATTTTCTCCATTCTTTCCAATAGCTTTGGATGATTTGCTCTTGCTAGAGCTGGGAGACATGCAAAACGGTTTGTTTTCTCATATTCTCCTTCTTTGAAATTTGATTCAAACTTATTGAATTGTATGTCTGCCCTTGCATGAGATACTCTTGTAGTTGAACGAAGTAGCATAGGCATCTCGAATTTTTCACTCACATCAAAAGCTCTTTTTACATATTCTTTGGCTTCCTGTGGACTAGATGGTTCAATAACAGGAAATTGTGCTGATACACCTAGCCACCTAGAATCCTGCTCATTTTGGCTTGAGAAACAATGTGGGTCATCCCCAACAACTGTTACAAAACCACCTTTACATCCCATATACAAAAACGAATAAAAAGCATCAGCAGCTACGTTTAAACCAACGTGCTTACAAGCAGTCATTGCTCTAACACCACTTATAGATGCTGCAAAAGCGGTTTCCATAGCAACTTTTTCATTTGTGCTCCATTCAGCATAAAATCCTAGTTTTGGAGCAGCTGCATTCATTGCCATACTTATCTCAGAACTTGGTGTTCCAGGGTAAGCAGCAAAAACTTGTACGCCGGCTTCAATAGCGCCCCTTGCTATAGCTTCGTTTCCTAAACAAAGAACCTTACTTTCTTCGTTCGCAATAAGCTCTTCTAACTTTGCCATATACTATCAAGAAAGGGTGACCCTATAGCTATAAAAAAGATTTTGCAATGAATATCTAATTAATTATTTGATAATATTGCTAGTTAGTTGAGTCTGATATAAACTATAATATCTTCCTTTCTTCTTGAGTAGATTTTGGTGTGTTCCCTCTTCAATTATTTCCCCATCATCTATTACAACTATTTTCGATGTGTTTTTGATAGTGCTTAATCTATGAGCAATAATTATTGATGTTCTCCCTCGTAACATATAGTTTATCCCTTTTTGAATCAATGATTCAGTAATTGGATCTACTGAACTACTACATTCATCTAGGATGAGTATACTTGGGTTAGCGATTACAGCTCTAGCTAAGGATATTAGTTGTCGTTGACCTAGGGATAACCTTACTCCTCCTTCTTTTACATCAGTTTCATACCCTTGTGGCAATCTTAAAAGATAATCATAAAGACCAAGAACAAGACATATATCATAGACCTCCTCATCTGTAGCTTCCTTCTTACCATACTTCAGATTCTCCATTATCGTACCACTAAAAAGATATACATCTTGTGGAACAACAGCTATGTTCTTTCGTAAAGTCTTTAGATCAATGTCTTTGATATTGGTTCCATCCACTAATAATTTGCCATTTGTAACATCATAATAACGAGACAATAATTTGGTGATCGTGGTCTTACCCGCACCAGTTTCCCCCACTAAAGCAATACTTGAACCCTCTTCAATGGTTAAATTAATATTCTTCAATACTTGGATGTTTTTTTGATAATTGAAATCTACTCCTATCAAC
>BPTM01000233.1 GCA_023705945.1 Candidatus Heimdallarchaeota archaeon | reverse complement strand
CAGGATATTCCCCGGTATATTCAGGTTGGAACAGAGGTTATCGTGATGTACCACTCCCTACAGGGGTACCGGAGTACGTCTTCACTGAGGATACGGTACCACCATACAACTTAAAATATGATGATGTTGAAGGCATAGGGCCTTACACAGCTGCGACATCTGAGCACCCTGGACCATCATATTCTAATGCACAGAGGAAACTCATCCGCACCAGTAATGGAACTTTATATGTTGCTTACCATAAAGATCTCGCTGGTAAATGGCAGATTTACGTCAAGCAAAGTGCGGACAACGGTACGACGTGGACAGATGACACCCGGATCAGCACCTACGCGGGCATGGGCAGCTATCATCAACTTTACCCTTCCATCGCCGTAGATTCCAACGATTATCTGCATGTGGTATGGTTTGGGGAGGCTACAGGGTTCACCACAGGCTGGCAAATATGGTACAGGAACTACACTACCTCTTGGGGCACCATTACTCGCATCAGCACCGACACGGGTATGGAAGACTATGAGCATTATGACCCTTCTATTGCCATTGATTCTGCCGACTACCTCCATGTGGTCTGGTTTGGTAGGGGTATAGGCTATGCCCAGAATCAGATTTGGTATGTTAACTATACGGACTCTTGGAGTAACCCTGTAAGAATAAGTACCTATGCCGGGATGGATACCGCCGGTCAGGCGGGTACATCCATTGCCGTTGATGGCGATGATTATATCCATGTTGCATGGCGTGGGAAGGCGACGGGGTTCATCCTCTTCCAAGTATGGTACAACAAGTACACAACATCGTGGGCTACACCAGTACGCATCAGCACCTACGTGAACATGGCGGAAAATCATCAATTTATTCCTTCCATCGCAGTGGATTCCAACGACTACATCCACGTAGTCTGGCATGGATTGGCTACCGGTTATGCTCAAACCCAGATCTGGTATGCTAAATACACAACCTCTTGGATTACCCCTATCAGGATAAGTACTTTAGTAGACATGGAGGACTACGGTCAGGGTGGTCCCTCTATCGCCGTGGACTCAGACGACCACCCCCATGTAGTCTGGTATGGAACAGCGCCCGGCTATGTTGATTTCGTTAAAGTCTGGTATGCTAATTACACTAGCTCATGGTCCACCCCTGAAGTTCTCCAGCCAGTAGGACAGAACAAACATCCCAACCTCCTATGGAGCAGGTGGCCTGGGTTTGCTCCTGCTTGGAATACTACTATGACTATAACTAACATGGAAGGATGCGGTGACTGGGTCTTTGTCGGTAGGACACAATACGACTTTTTCGGTATCTACGAAACTAATTATACAGGTGCCGTAGTCTCAGCCGGTTTCCGTTTCCTCGACGATGCGGGTAACAATCATACAGTCTGGTACGATAACTCCACCAGGCTGACCACCATCACTTCACTAGAGGAAGGGATCTCTGCGTCCACGACCAATGTCACGATAGTGGGTAACACTACATATATACATTGGTCAGTCATGTTCAATCCCACTATCCCCGACACCCTGGACACTATTCTATGGACTAGGATGACATATATGGGCGAGGACACTGGGTGGGACGTCACGGACGTGTATTTCAGCATCTACAACCTGGGAGGATTTGCCACACTCACTGCCTCCGGCTGGGCTGGTCGAACCACCGGTGGCGATGTCTTCGAGATCTACGCGGCGGACACAAGAACGAAGAACTTGATACCGCTTGAAGACTTTGATGTACGGGAGAATGCTCTAGGTGCCGGGTGGGAGATAGGAGGGGTATGGATTGTGCGCCCTGAAGACGAAAGTGGTTTAATAGACGAATTGACTGGGTGGGACTTCTGGATCGCGCAGCGCCGACCAAATAAAACAATTACGGTAACAAACAGGGGAGCAGTTGACGAAGCATACCACTCATCTCCGTTTAGTCTAAGAATACTGGATAATCCAATATATTTGGATATAATAGCAGAACGTCCTTTCACGAGGCTTGTGACACCGACTGACGATGAGA
>BPTM01000232.1 GCA_023705945.1 Candidatus Heimdallarchaeota archaeon | reverse complement strand
CTGCTTTCTGAAACGCTCCTGCCCCTCCGGCGAGAAAATGTAATCATTAAACTCGCTCCTGTCTGCTGCTGAGGGAAAGTGCTTCGTCATTATAGGATCCAGCGCCCTAAAGTCGGCTTCTGTCCTGTGCTCGGCAAACCACTGAGCCAGTTCCTTGATACAGGCAGTTTTCTTTTCTGGTACTAGTGTCATCAGCTTCCTCCTATTTCTTTAGCTCCACCACGAAGGACGAGGAAACCGCCCTGTCCGTCTTCTGCTACAATTCTGCCTTTACCCAGGTCAATAGTAGTTATATCAGCCGTAGTCATACCCTCTGAAAGGTAATACCTTGCATCTTCTTTCTTCTTCGTAACCCAAACCACATCGGAAGCAGAATACCGGTCTAATTGCCTTAATACTTCATCGGAAACTCCCAGTTCATTACCTAGCTCTTCTTCCTCAAAACGAACTACATCCCCAGCCGTGGCTCCTCTAGGTATTCCAATGTTCTCAATGTCAACCCGGTAAGCCTTGCCCTCAAAAGGTCTACCCAGAAGCGGCACAGGATTGCTCCCCGGATCAGGATCGGCTGAATATAATTCGGCGAATCTGTTAAAGACTGCTGTTGCTTTCTCCATCTCTTGAGCAGATACATTGGGCAGCGATACATCGGTGAATACTGTACCGGCTGTTGTTGTCCGGGTACTAACTTCCAATCCGGCTTCCCTCGCAGCCTTTGCAGCTTTCGGGCTTATGGTTACAAATACAATCGTCCATCGTTTATTCAAAGCTGCGTGGTATCCAGAACTCAAAGGCCTTTCCGGTAGCAATGCCTCAACTGCTCTGGCCACCGGTAATTCAATTTCCTCATAGTCCAAGGCGGATATTCTAGTAGTAGGTATTCTTCCTATGTCTTCGATAATCTCTCTTAATCTGGCAAGGTACTGAGCATCAGTAAGCCCTTCCCTTGCCGCCGCCGATCGTATTAAGGCTATTGACCTACCCTTTTTAGCAAGCTGCCTCTCAAGCCTCGCTATCTCCTCCTTTCTTGTTGGATTAGCTAAGGGCTGAGGTGAAACACCAGCAATCAACTCATCTATCTCGGCATCAGTCAATGGGGTTCGTTTAATCCTAATAAGCCCATCAGCCTCCCACAAGGTTGCCTTACGGAGCGTGCTTAATGGCACACTGTATTTCCTTGCCACATCAGCCAAAATATTATCAATGCGTCCTTGTTGTTCCCTTGTTGGTCCTAAGAGGTTCTTGGCGATCCACTCATTCTCTATTTCCTCAATGCGGGTAGAGGCTTCAATCTGTGCTTGCTTCCAGTTAGTGATAGGAACTTCGGCTTTGGGGATTGTAACCTCTGGGGGTTTGAGGTCAGGGCTTAATATTTCAACAATTCCCCCTGTTTCAAAATCTATGACAGCTAAGTCCTCTCCAACAATGGGGTCATGGTATACCACTATTTGCTTGCCTTTTATCTCAGGATGTTTCCTAAAAAATTCAGGGTCATATAGATCGGAAGAGCGTCGTGTAGGGAAAGAGTGTAGATCTCGGTGGT
>BPTM01000231.1 GCA_023705945.1 Candidatus Heimdallarchaeota archaeon | reverse complement strand
ACAGTATCAATTCCTGCATTCTAGGGGTAACATTTTCGAGATACTCCTGTTGGATATGATGATGTTGGTTCAGTAGTTCTGCAAATCGGTTCTTGTTCCCCCCATCATTTTTCAGCAAATCATAACCAGCTCTTACTACATCTCTAATCCCTAAAATCCCTAATAATCTCAATAATCCAACACTTTCATTTTCTTGATATTCTTCCTTAACTATTCGGATAGGATAATCTAATAGGTTGAAATTTTGGTCTTTCTCCTTCATCCATTTTATTCCCTCATTTATTTCCTTCTTTCTAACCATGAGAGTTTGAATTGTTTCTTTCGGTTTCAAAGTATCTCCTATAATTAGTCCATCTAATTTTACATTCAGTCTTTCGAAATAATATGAGCCTCTGCACTCAAGGTAAATAATGTCCCCCATTACGCTTGCAAAATGATCCATCATCCCCCCAGCTTGATTTAGATTTACCACTTCTGCAAAATAAGCTTGTTTCGCAAGTTGTTTATCAGAGGAATTTACTCCTGAGACTTTATCAAAGAATGCCACTAATGCTGCACAAAAAGCTGATGAAGAAGAAAGACCTTTACCCATTGATAAACTCGATTTAACCTCAATTTTTGCTCCAAATGATTTAGGTAGCCTTTCTTGATACATGTTAAACGCAGAAAAAATATAATCGTTCCTTGATTTTATTGGTTGTTTCTTATTTTCAAATTCTATTGCTTTATCTAAATCTGTTAATTTGATTCGAATAATATTGTCATTTGTTATTGTTCCCGACACCTCAATTCTATTATTAATAGCTAATGTGATAACTTCTAGACCCATATAGTCTACATCTTCACCAAAAAGGCAAACTCTTCCTGGTGTTGAAATGTAAAGTTCATTCATCTTAATGTGACCACTTTTCTTTATATTGATTGACTTTGTTCTTTAAGCTTTCAAAGTTAAAAGTGTTGTATTTTTTATTTTGATAAACAATTTTTCCATCTATCATAGTCATACTCACATCTTTACCAGATGCGGAATATACCACATGAGATATAGGATCATAAATTGGGATAGCACCGATAACATCAATGTCTATTTGAACAACATCAGCCCGTTTCCCTTTTTCAATAGAGCCAATCTCTTTGTCCCAATTTAAAGCTCTGGCTCCATCTATTGTAGCCATTCTCAAAACTTGTTTTGTTGGAAGCAATTTTTCATCCAAATGTTTCACTTTCTGTAAAAAGGTCGCTAAACGTATTTCTCTAAACATATCGAGATTATTGTTACATGGAGCACCGTCTGTTCCTAACCCTACAATTATTCCAAGATCCAAATGTTTCTTTACGTCACAAATCCCTGAAGCTAGTTTACAGTTGCTTGATGGATTATGTGTAAGCCTTGTATCTGTTTCTTTCATTATAGTGTACTCTTCTTCGTCTAACCAAATCCCATGCGCAACAATTGTTTCGGAACCCAAAGCTCCCACATCCCTTAGTGCTCTGATGTAAGAGGTTTTGTAATATTTTTCTACTTCTCTACATTCAGCTTGTGATTCTGAAGCATGTGTATGAATCATTAAATCATCATATCGATGTTGTGTTTCAACAATGCCTTTCATCAACTCTGGAGAACAGGAAAGTAAGAACCTTGCATTTAATGTATACTTAATTCTCTTATTATGTGTATAATGAAAATTAGTAATTTGTTTATTTATAGTTTCAATTATTTCATCTGCACTTTCTATGCGTTCAGTGGGTGAAGATGGATTAACATCCATTAGCATTTGACCTATTCTAGTTCTAATACCTGCTTCAATTGAACTATTAATCCCCGATTCTGCATTACTAGAAGATAACATGTCGTTTGTTGTGGTTGTTCCTGTTCGAATCATTTCAGCGAAACCAAGCAAAGAAGAAGTATGTACATCATCAGCTGTAAAGTCTGATTCACCAGGAATAACAACTTTTTCCAGCCAATCAAGTAAAGCTAAATCATCTGCTTTACCTCTTAGTAAGGTTTGAACGCTATGGGAATGTGTGTTAACTAATCCCGGCATAAGGATCTTGTTTTCACCAGAAATAATTTTTGTTGCAGAATAATCTTTGTGAATTTCCTTCTTAGTACCTACTGCTACAATCTCACCATCTACTACTATGATTGCTGCATCCTTTAAAACGGAATTTGAAGGGTTGCTTGTAATTAAATAATCAGCCTCAATTATTGTGTCTTTCACTCTTATCAAAGCACTAATCGGGAATATCTTAATAAATTCTATTTTTTAGTTGTAATTAAAGGAGAATATATCTTATGGATGATAAACTTGCAAATCTAACCTCCGAGATTAAAAATTGTGAAGCATGCCATCTTAAAGAAAATAGGGTTCAAGTTGTTCCGGGTATATATGGTCTTAAAGATAGTTTGTGTTTTATTGGTGAAGCACCCGGGTTCTATGAAGACAGGGACGGGGTGCCTTTTGTTGGAAGATCTGGAAAGTTGCTGGATAAAATGTTAGATAGTATTGGTTTTTCACGAAAAAATGTAAGTATTCTCAATGTTGTAAAATGTCGTCCAACTGATGAAAACAAGGATAATAGAACACCTAAGGAATCTGAACTGAGGTTTTGTGGGGATAGGTGGTTGTTTAAACAGTTAAAACTCTTGACCCCCAAACTAATTGTTACTCTGGGTGGTATATCTTTAAAATTCTTTTTCCCAACAGCAAAAGTAACGAAAAGTGCAGGAAATATTTTAACACTGGAAGAAGGATATCCAGTTTTTGCTACATTTCATCCAGCGTATATTCTTCGAAATTACAACAAAATAGAAGAGTATAGTGATCACTTTCAAAAGATAGCTGAAGTTTATAAACAGGCTAATGGAGAAAAACCAAGAAAAAAATCCAAACAAAGTGAGCAGAAATCATTAACAGATTTTATTTGAACATGATTTGTCTCTGAAAGTTTTACATGTACATTTAGCTGATGAAAACAGTTATATTACGTGTCGAGACCCTAAAATTAATGAAGAAGAGGCAGAAGCTTTTTGGTACAGCTGGTATTAGAGGTCCTTACGGCATAAAGGTGACAGCTGAACTTGTTATTAGTATAAGTCAAGTACTTGTTGATCAATATAATGGTGAAGGATTTTTGGTTGCACATGATGCCAGAACTTCTTCAGAGGCTTTAAGTCAAAGTGCTTGTTCTGCTATTTCTCTAGCTGGAGGAAGGGTATATTCAGTTGGATTGTGTACTTTTCCTGTAATTGCGAATTTAACTCGTGATAAAAAACACAGTGTTGCCATATATATTACTGCATCACACAACCCTCCACAAGACAACGGAATTAAGGTATTAAGAAATGGGAGAGAATTTGTCCGAGAGGAACAAGAAAAACTAGAAAGCGAATTGGAAAAAAGGTCAATTAAAAAGAAATTATTCAACTATGTAAGTTGGGATAAAATCTTACCACAGTACAAAATAACAGATGCTAATGAAAATTATAGTAAACGAATTATAAAAAAGCTAGATTTTCAGGGAGATGGCAAAAAAGTCATTTTAGATTGTGCTAATGGACCTATGTCTGATTTAGCTCCTAAGCTTCTTTCCAAACTTGGTTTTCAAGTTACGACAATTAATTCACACATTGATGGACATTTTCCTGGTCGTTTGGCTGAACCTAGTCCAGCTAATCTGGGAACATTGGTAGAATTATGTAGGGAAAATAAAACCATGGGAGTGGCTTTCGACGGAGATGGAGATAGAATTGCAGTTATTGATGAGTCTGGTGAGTTTGTTGAACTCTCAAGGATGAACGCCCTATTGGCAACATTTGCTATAGAGGAAGAGGGACCTGGAAACATTGTCGTAAGTATAGATTCTTCAACTACTATCGATAAAACTGTCGATAAAATCGGTGCGACAACAATTAGAACAAATTTAGGGGAACTTCACGGTAAAATAAACGAATTAACAAAGAAAAACGAAAAAGTAACCTTCGCTGCCGAACCATGGAAACCAATATTCCCTTCTTGGGGTTTCTGGATAGATGGACTATTTGCATTGGTGAAATTGTTGAAAGTGATCACATCGCGTAAAACAACTGTTACTGACATTATGAAGGACATTCCGAACCATATTGCTGAGAGAAAAGCCTACATAGTCGATTCTAAAGATGTTATAACAATATTTGAAAAGTGTAAAGAGAAGCTAATTGAGAGAATGAAAAATCAGGAAGGAAGAGAGTTAACTATAGATGGTCTTAGATATGATTTGAATGACGGTACATGGATATTAATAAGAAAATCAGGAACAGAACCAAAAATCAGGATTTACTACGAATCACCAACAATGGAAAGATTCAAATGGGTGGAGCAAATCGTTAAAAAACTTGAAGATATTATCATGAAAAAGTGATCTCTAATGGTATCAGAAATTATGCAAAACGAAGTAAGACTAACAAATGAAAGGTTGAGGGTTTCCATTTTTATCCTACTATTCTGGGTAATTATCACTACATTAGATGTTACAGGAGCTATTAGTTTAAGAGATAATGATATAGGGTTTTTAACATATGCAATTATTGCCTCAACTGCAATTATTATGCTGTTATTGAGTTTAGGTATACAGATTGAACCTTTAGTAAAAGGGATGATTAAAAATCGGAAAGATATTGACAATTTCTGGGAAAGTAAGGAACCATTGAAACCAGACATTAAAAAGAGAACATTGGCAAGTGAGATAATGCTTATTATTGCTGTATTGTTAATGATGACTTCACTACTTTTTATTGTTATATAGGATTATTCCAGAGAAACTGAAATGTTACATGAATTATAAAGAGGAGTTAAACAGTGGGAACCCGGATAGATTTACTTGAAAACTTAGCTCCAAAGGCTAGAAATTACATAAGAGAATCTATTGGGTTGATATTAAAAAATAAAATAGACTTACTAAGTTTGATAATTTTTGGTAGTGTTGTAAGAGGAGAATACCAACCAGATTTATCTGACGTAGACATAATTTTTGTGATAAATGATAGAACATCGAAGAGAGATAAGACACGAATTAGAAGAGAGTTAACTAAATTAGAATATAAGCACACTTTTAGAAAGAAGAATGGATCTATAGTTAATACTGTCTACAAACGTGCCGAAGACATGACAGGAATGTATGTCTCACATTTTGTATGTTACAGAAAAGAATTTCTTGCTGCTAAATTTTCAAAGGTATTCAATGTAAATTTGTTTCTATGTAAATTACTTGCTCCAACTGATGTTGTTTGGGCTAGTGTTGTAAAATCTGCTACAACTTTGTGGGGAGAAAATCTGCTAGAAAAAACAAGTTTAGCTGAAGTCAAAAAAAGCCAAATCAAAAAAAGCAAGGTGATGAATCTTGTCCTCTGCACTGCAGCTCTTGTAACTTACATCCTTCATCCAGATGCAACAAAATATGCTATGGAAGCTGTTAAATGGAGTTTACAAACATGCTATTTCAGCTATACCTTAGAACCAGCTACAACACTAAAAGCCATTCAATATTTTCATCAAAAGAACTATGACAACCCTCTTCTAAAGAATCTTCTTGACTTAAGAAAAAATTACAGGCGGTCCTTACGATTTATATTTAAAAGTTTTAAAGTTGTTAGTGAACTTCATAGAAAAACGCTTAGAGAAAATAAATTTCCAAAAAAAATAAATTAGAAAGAAAAGTAAGTGGGAATAAATTCCCACTTTGATTTTTTATCTTGATGACAATTCGTCAAGCAATTACACAGATTTGTCATAGATACCTTTGTAAGGAGCTCTTTCTCCTTGCAGATATCTTTTATGGGGGTCTACGATAAAGGAAGCACAAACGATTCCTGCTGTAAAGAGAACTAGTAAACTACCAAGAGCTACACGCATTGCATTAGCTAAACCTAGTGATTGTGATACATATATCATTAAACCAAATAATAGTGGAGAAACTATTGCACTTACTCTTCCGGCTATTTTTTGAAATCCACCATATTGTGCCAACTTTGATGGAGGAGCAAGAACCATGATAAATTGTCTACCCACTATCCAAATTCCACCAAAGCCTATGCCTATGAATATCGCACCAAGCCATATTAAACCAGTAGGAATAGTTACTGAACCTATCTGCAGTCCAGTTAGGATGAAGATAGTCAAAGCAATAAACCATGAACCACCAACAGCCATAAATAGATTTTTAGGTCCTAGTCTATTCATAAGTCTTCCAACAATGATACCAAAGAATACAGAGAAAATTATTCCTGCCAAAATTATATAATTTGTCATATCTGTAAGTGTTTCTCCACCTACAGTTGAAACTACGGGCACCATGTAAAGAATCGTTGTATTAGCTGCATCTGTTATGAAGAACCAAGCTAAGAAGAATAACCAAGAATTTTTGTCAGAGACAATTTCTTTAAATGATGTTTTGAAGGAAACTAATGATGATTTCACATAATCTCTTGGTGACATAGCTTCCTTAGGTGGATTTTCTACCTCTTTGTGGAAGAGATAAGGAATACTGATCAAAATTATGATGACAGATGAGATTACAAATAAGTATCTTAATCCGCCATAATTTATACTGTTTGGGTCAATGGTTGTAGACCCTACTTGCCAGATTCCGGAATCTACTGGAGTGTGGGATCCAAACAAACCAGGAAGGCCTATGATAATACTTACAGCTATTGCAATTATCGATCCAAATGCTGCGATAGCTCCACCAATAGCTTGCATAAAACCTCTTGTTTCTGTTTCAGCAATGAATGGAATTTGAGCGTCATAAAACATTCGACCAGCTTGATAACAGAAGTTTGCTATAACAAATAAGAAGCACGCCCACCAAAAGTTCACCCAAACTGTGATTAATGCTGTTGCAGTTACCATTATACCAGCTGAGATAAGTACTGCTGGTTTTCTTTTCCCTGCTTTGTCAGAAATAGCACCCAAGATTGGCCCCAATATGGCAATCAAAAGATTTGAGCCTGCCATAAAAATTGACATTACAATGAATACAATTGGATAATTCCAACCCATTGCAACGCCCATTAATAAAACAAATGGGGTAAATGCTAAACTTATTACAGATTGTGAAAAGAAAGTATCAGCCATATCATAGCTATACCACAACCAAGCGTTTTTTCTGCTAGATCGTTTTGATTCTAAATTAGTTTCTTTAATATCGTGTTCATCTAAAATAATGTCTTTCTGTGACATATAATTCACCTTAATATCTCTAAGAAAAGAGAATTTTGTTTTCATCGATACCAGTTTAATTTAAAGCTTCTCTTAAAACGCTAAAATTACAAAACTTTACTAAGGATTTCATTCATTTCGATGCAAAAATCTCTCGAATTCAGCAAGGGAAGGTGGGACACCATCTTTTTTGTTAACTTTGCAAAATTCTAAGGATACCAATCCCATTAATCTCTCTCTTCTGGATTCATCTGTCTTCATGTAGATGAATCTACCATTTGGAAGTTCAGCAGCGAGTTGTGGATAATCTATTTGATTATGTATTTTATCTTTAGTACCATTAGTAACAATAACTTTCTTTGATATACCGGAAACATTGCCAAAGAGTTCAAAATCCTTTACGGAGTCAGCTGCTCTTTTCCATTTCCAAATTTCAGCGTTATCTGCAAAAGTTTCAGCTCTTCCTCTTTGAACTTCCTCCTTCATACCACGTAATTGTATTCGTTTAACTATAGACTTAATGAGTTCAACTACAAAAACGGGCAATATGGGTGATACATATCTAAGAAACCATTTCGGAAACCATAGAGTATGCATAGGATCATTGATAATGATCGTTGGAGCGTCTATTACTCCATCAATTAAACCTTGCAGAATAATTGCTCCACCCCAACAAGTACCATAGAGAACAAAGTCTTTCTTGCCTAATTCAAAGTAGTTGATCACATTTTGAATGTCTCTAGCTTTTTGACTCATGTCCATCTTAGCTCTTTTTCTATTCAATCTGCTACTTCTCTTTTCACGAGTTTCGATATAATAACACTCTACTTTATCATGGATGACCTCATAAAAATCCATAAATCCTTCTTCAGTTCCTCCCCATCCAGGAACAAAAACTAAAGGACGTTTTGAAATTGGGTTGTTAGGTTCAAAATGGTATACTCTGATTTCTCCATCATCTACCGGAACATATATACTTTCAGTTGTATCGATCTCCCAGAAATTTGGAACCTTTCTTTCAGTAGCTATTAGCATTTCGCGAACTTTATGTTCTAACTCAGGAGTGATATCCAATATTGACTGTTCTGCTTGTAGAGTTTCGTAAACATGTTTTACCATCTACTTTGCTTCAAATGCACTCTATTATTAAATTTTTCATAGGTCGAAAGAAGTTTGTTGATTTGTTAGATGCTAATAATCATACTACCTTCTAGTAAGATGACCTTCTAATTTCCAGTCGAAAGGAGGGGGTTTTAAAGGAGATGGAGGTTAACGAAAGTATTCGTTGTTTATCTATTCGCAAGATGTATTATATTTCTTGGAATATCTTTATTTACTATTAACTCAAGCGAATAGTAATGTCACAGACGAGATTCTCTGAATTTGCTGTGTTCTTTGATGATGGGGGGGTTATGAATGATAATCGCCTTAGAGGTTTACAATATCAAAAGTTGGTTGGGGAGTATTTCACTCCTAAATTTGGGGGAGAGCCTTATTTATGGGCTGAAAGTAATGTAAATTTCATAGAAGAAATTATGAAAGAATACTCTGAAGCAATTTGTGAGAGTAGTGACATTGATTACAAAACATATCATGTTGATTTTGTAAACAGATGGATAGAAGTGATGTTTAATTATGTTGGAGTTAAGCTTCCTGCAAAATCAGAATATAATCAAATATATCGAGAAGCGATTGAATATATCACCCCCAATATTCGATCAGCATACCCAGGCGTTGTAGATTCTATTAAGAAATTAAAGAGATTGGGGTTTAATCTATATACGGCTTCGGCAGAAGATTCTCTCGAGATAAAGGGATATTTACAAGGTATGAGAGTGAGGAATCTTTTCGAGAACTTCTATGGACCAGATCTTGTTAATACACACAAGATCAGTAATAATTTCTTCAAACGAGTTTTAGATGATGTATGGTTTGAACCAGATAGAACAATTGTCATCGAAGATAAGCCAAAATTCCTAGAATGTGCTTTGAACAGCGGTTCCAATGTAATTCAAGCATGTTTGACCGGAGAATTTGAACCAAGTTATCAGAATTATATTAAAGACATGAATGAGCTACCCAAGATTATTACTAATCTCGTCAACAATATAAAATAATAATTAGACGCATCTGGAGAGGAAAAGGGTGTACAGAGGCACCTTATTAGAAGAGTGAATTTTTCTAAATGTAACCTTGTTGTTTAGGTCAACTTTCTGGTGAAGGAACCTTACTGCAAGGTTTTATGTTTAATAACTAACTTTCGTATTATAAGAGCTATAACTGCAAATGTGATAGATACTGTTGTCATTGTTAAACTAAAGATGAAATCAGTATATTGACCATGAATGGGAAACTGGTCTAAGATAATATAAATGATAATACCCAATACAGCTACTCCTAATGCGGTTATACTAAAGAGAAATAGGTTAATATTTTGCAATTTACTATGCTGACTGTAGGAATAGAATATCACAGCAAGTATCAGAGGGATGGGAATTTCAATTAATATCCAACTAGATGACCATTGTTCAAAGAAATCTTCTACTACGTCAAAAGCACTTTCCATACTTGCGATAAGTAGAAATTGCACTGTAACAGAATAAATTAAGATTAGAATAGCAGAAATCCATGGAGAGAATTTCACTGAAGGTTTTGGTTCAGGTTTGGATATATCATCTACAGCACTCAATATAATCAACCTACCAATATCAAGGGTAATGCTTCAATTAAGAATTTATTGCCTAACCACTACAAATAAAAATAAGGAGAAGTCATTGACATCTAGGAGATTTAAATGACTAAAGCAATTATGGAAACTAACAAAGGTGTAATAACAATCGAATTCTTTGATGAGCATACACCTAATACAGTAAAGAACTTTGTATCTTTAGCGAAGTCAAATTATTATGATGGTGTTGTTTTTCACCGTGTGATTCCTGAGTTTGTTGTTCAAGGAGGAGATCCTACAGGTTCAGGAAGAGGAGGACCAGGATATCAAATTGCAGATGAAGTGGATAACCCCGTTCAAATACACAATTTGGGGCATCTAAGTATGGCAAATGCTGGTCCAAATACCAATGGATCACAATTCTTCATTGTTCTTAATCCAGACAATTGTAGACATCTCAACAAAAAACACACCATCTTTGGAAAGGTTGTAGATGGTATGAAAGTAGTATACCAAATTGTTCAAGGAGATAGGATGATTAAAGTAACTATTGAGGATGAATCTGATATAATTACCAATCATCAATTGCAGAAACTTTAAAGTTGAATTCAGAAACAAAGGGAGTGATTTCCCTGGATTTCCGTTTTTTTTGCAAACTGATTAATATATAAAATCAAAAGAAACAAAACTTAATTCAAAAGAGAGATGGTGGCTCGGGGGGGACTCGATCCCCCGACCTCAAGATTTCGCATCTGAGGTTCACGTTTGCAGTTCTAACCCTTTTTATCAAGATTATGAGTCTTGCGCTCTGCCAACTGAGCTACCGAGCCAGTTATTAGACCAAAATTTATTCCATTCTTTTTATCTTTTTTGTTCTATAGCATCAATGCAAGTATCGATAATACTACTTTTTTGGAATAATTATTTTATACTAGATAGCTTGACAAGATATTATGCCTAAGAAAAGGAAGAAAAAGAAAAAACAAAGCGAAAAATCGTTGTCATTGAAGAAGTGATTGAAGACGAAGATATATTTGAAGATTATTTAGTGATTGTAACTAGAACAGAGAGAAGGGATTATCATTACCGAGTAACTGCTAGGAACGAAGAGGAAGCAATTGAATTTGCAGTTGATGAATGGAACCCATTAAAAAACAAAGATGTTGTAGCACTTGAAGAGCAGTTTGTCGATGTTTTAGGCTGGGCAGCAAGTGTCGAAGAAAATAATTAAACATTGATTTCATTCTTCATAGAATATTCTTGCTTTCTCTGCAAATTCTGCTTCTAAACCCCCGCCAACTTCCAACAGTTGATCCACTGAACCAATATTGGGGATTTTATCTAAAGGTGGAACAATTGACTTTTTCAGTTCTTCCACCACTTTTTGAACGTCAACTATTGTCATGTTCCTATTAAAGAAAGGTATGGGTTCAACAAATATCTCTGGAGTTAATTCCAATTTATTCTGTTCTTCTACTAGAAGCATGTAAGCTTTACACAATAATTTATCCCTTTGCTTCCAATCTTCCTCCTTAAAAATAGATAACAGGAGAGGTTCCAATTCTTCAGCAATTTTGAGTTGACTAAAAACTGTTCCAAACCATTTTGTATATGGTATATATCTTCTGCTCAACAGAAAGGCAAGTCTCATAATATATCTAATAAGACGTGAAGATTCTATTATTGATCCGATTTCATCTCCCACTTCACCAGTTCTCCCCGCAAAAGCTATCTCTTGCACAATGTGTTCCCATTCAGATAATAGTTTATACTTCCAAACATTTTCAGGAAGATAAGCAAAATTATTTCGAACTTCCAATAGCTCTCCAAGAGTGTCATAGAAAATTTTTCCAGAAGTAAACTCTAATAATTTCTGTTCAGGTAATAGAAGCCAATCTATGTCAGTTAAATCTTTATCCCCAAGATTAAGTTGTTTCTTAAGAAATTTTTTTACAGTAAAAATTTCTATCCGATGATTTACTTCTCCTTCGTTGATGAATTGTGGGAATTGGTTTCCTGAATTATTGGGATCAGGAAAACTCCAGTGAGTAGAATGACCTCTGAATTTGAAAGGTAGTTTTGTTCTGAGTAATCTAATTAGCGAATCATAATGCATATCATAACTTTCTGAATCTATGAACAGATATAATCGAAGTCCCCAGTGGTGATCTGAAGAAACAATATCATCAAAACCAAGTACCTCAGATCCAGAACCTACCAATGCGGCAGTGTATTTTAAACCTGGATATTCTACCTCAATAATTTCTTTTACTACCTCTTGGAAAAACATCTCCGATAATTGCATTCCCGGAGTAAACTCTGAAACCATAAAATATCATAGAAGATAGCACTAAAAACATTATTGATTTTTGTAAATAAAATAAGAAAAGTAGGAAAAGAAAGGAAAATTATTGTTGTCTTTTCTTCAGGAATTCATCAACTAGCTCTTGGCCTTTCCCAACCTTGTATTTGCATGTAGTTGGAAAACGATCAGAAGCTCTTTTTAAAGCATCTAAGGCGACAAAATAATCCTTTGCATATGCTCTAACAGTTACAAGTTCTTGGCCTTCTTTGACACGCGCAGCTCTGTCTGTAGGTTTTCCGAAGGATCTTCTCATACCATCTTGAATTCTGTCTGCACCAGCTACAGCCATCATCTTATTTTCTCGTAAGATATGATGAGGATGAATTCTTATGGTCATATGATAGTTTTCAACACCTAAATTTCTCTGAAGTATTCTGTTCACTGCAATTCTTGCAGCCTCTAAAGCTGTGTGTCTGATTTGACATTTTTCTTTAGATACTAAATGGATATGAACAGGAAAATCGCCTTTTCGGTTTCCAGAATCATAGGCTCTAATTCTAGAATCTGGAGCACCTCTAACGAATTTACCAACTCTTGTATTTGCAGGGCCTCTAACATGTCTATAGCAACGGGCTGGACGTTTTCCTATTTTGAGCACCTTCTTAATGAATGAAACGACTTATGTTTTTAAACATAATGTATGTTGATTCTTTCATTGATTAAGATTAGACTAAGATTAGACTAATAAATTTTTAAATAAATCCCGCTTTTTTACCA
This sequence comes from Candidatus Heimdallarchaeota archaeon, assembly GCA_023705945.1. Taxonomy (GTDB): domain Archaea; phylum Asgardarchaeota; class Heimdallarchaeia; order Heimdallarchaeales; family Heimdallarchaeaceae; genus UBA460. The sequence continues at coordinate 11,137 of BPTM01000231.1, read as the reverse complement.
CCTTTATAAATGAAACTTTTAATTAACTAGTAATGGGTAAACAAAGGTTTGGTTTAATAATTGCTTTTTTCACAATTAACCTTATATCTATTAATTGTATTTTTGTAAATTCAAACATATCTTACCCCAACAATATTATCGATGATAGCACTATTCTTCTTCCATCTGACACAGTGTTTAACTATAATTCAACTTTTTCCCATGAAGAATTCGTAATAGATGTCTCAAATCTCAGATTAGGTTCCTTTAATAGTTTAATTCTCTTTTTCGAAACAGTGGACTATAGTAGTAATAGTAAGGGGGTAAAAGTAATTTTCATCTTTGATCAAACCGAAATTGCTTTCGAAATTGAGACCATGTTTCAAGATACTCAAATGCACAACAAGACACAAGCATTTAGTTATCCAAATGAATTTGAAGGGAATATGTATTTAACGATAATTTGTGAGGCTCAAACAGATTATCAACATCAAGCTGGATCCTTAATAATACGAAGTTCTACACAAGTAGAAAAGATTACCCCATCAGTATTATCTGAATATCCAACGCAGTTTCTAGTAATACCAGGTTGGTTAGAATTTAAAGGGGGTGCATTTTCCCTGAGAACCAGAAGTGTTCAAACTGTAATTAATAACACGCTTAATTTTGAAAAATTGAATTTTACAACTTCTTTTTCCTCTAGTGATTTCTCTTCTTTTTCGCGTTTTTTTGAAATTGAAGTAAATGGAAAGATTGTTGCTTCATGTGATTTTAGATCGAATCAAGTGACGGATGAAACTTTCATACTCTCCATTTCTCCAGGAATGAATTTCATTACGATTTACTTCAGTGTTGAATATTGTGCCGACACGATTATCATAAGCACAATACGGACAAAGGGAAATGGCGTCAACTTCGGAGACCAATTACCTGAAAACACTTTGTGTTGGTTTACCTGGGAAAATTGTGATATAGATTATTCTTTTGATCTTTCTTCATTAAAACCACCATCAACTAACCAAAACCAAGTGTTAGAATATTCTATTAACTATGGCTGTATCGGCGAGGTTGTTGAACCATTCATTTCCTATGAAATGTTTATAGGGACAGAGATAATAGAACGTGGAGAAATTTCTGAATCTGCTCAGATGAATTCACCACAATTTTTGAATGGAGTAAAAATTGTCACTAATTTTTTTGATCCCATTGTTATGAGAATCCAAGGAACGACAAATGGTCAAGGAGCATTTTACATCCTTAATACAAGCATGATTGCTGTTAATTCCTTACCAGAGTTGTCTGAAGAAGATGGTTTGAATAGAGTATTAGTAGAAAGTGAAAATTACATAACCCCTCTTCTAAAACCTTTTGTCTTGACTATCAAAGATTATTTTATGCTTGTACCGAGTTCATTATATTGTAGAATAAATCTATCATTTGACTTAACAACAGAACAAAGTTTATCCGTTAGACAAGTAGATATTCAGCTTAAACTCAATTTTCAAACTTCAATAGATGAACAAATCAATGAAGAAAAAAATATTTGGGTTGCGAAAAATGTAATGCTGTTTTCAAAGTTATATGAAGTAACTATTGTGTTATCTATTTACGGGGATGGACATACCGTTATTCTAGAAAATCTGAAGTATCTGATAACAGGTATTTCGAATACCAATGTTACCATCACTAATCCATTTGATACACCAAATGAGGAGATAAAAAATGATATTGTATTCAATCCATCAAAATCAACAATTATCTATCTTGAATTTGGTCTTCTTTTGCTTGCATTTACTATATTGGTATGTCAAATATGGTTAAACAGAAAGGAAATGAAAAATGAATCTACAGAGAATTTCACAGAGATACAGTTTGAATCATCGAATATACGACGGGGAAAGTTTACAAAATTCATGTCAGAGAAAATTTTAAAGGTATCAGAGTCTATTTTGAAAAGCACTTTATTACTCTTATCGGTTGGAGAAATTGTACTGAAAACAATCATATTGTTTCAGATAACTAATGAGATAATAACTATTACAAACAGCAACATGGAAGAAATTTTGTTTTTAACAGGAGGGAAATGGTGTTTTTACATTTTTATTGTTAGCATCTATTTAATGTCTTTCACAGGTTTTTCTACATTATACTTGAGTTATAGTACCATCTTTTATGAGGATTTATACAAAGCAACCAAATTCCTAAAGATAGCAATATCCATACTTTTAGTGCCTTCCTTTGTTGGTAACTTAATCTTCATTAAACTCAACTCACCGAATTTTGAAGGGTTCTGGACAATCATTTTACCAGTTCTACTTATAGTACTCTTATTTATGTTCACAAGGTTAGGAAGGATAAAAGATAAGCAATTCAAACTATTTCTCACAAATTTCTTCAAAACTGGAAGTTTACATGTAGCTAAAACTAGTTTAAACGATTCAGAAGAAACTGTGCCAATAAGTGAGTATGATATATCAATTCAAGAACGGGAAAAACTAAAAAGCACGCTGAGACACAAAATAATTTCTGATTCGAAATCAGGAATTCAGCTTTCTTCTAATAGAGTTGCAGAGTTTCTTAATATTGAAAAGGATTTTGCACATAGATTACTAATAGAAACATCAAATGAATTGCCAAAGTTAGGAAGATATCATGAATTAGAGCAGATCTATATCAAAAACTCTGATAGCGAAACAGAAAAAATAGTCATGAATTTATCTCCTCAAGAAAATCACGGTGAATTAATAGACGAATCAAGCACAGTTAATGTACCTAAAGAAAATAAAGCCGAAATTTCAAGTGACGAAAATGAAAGTTTTACTCAAATTCTTCAAAATGATACAGGACTACTCAATGCACATATTTTGTCTCAAATGGTTTTCTTTATCTCTGAAGTTATGATACCAAAATTAAATCAACCCGATAATTTAGATCTAAGAAGCTTCGAGATTAGATCGGCTATTCAGAAAATTAAGAGCAACCGACAAATATTCCATTTTGATAACGTATTAGATTTCGTACTAAATTACCTTACAGACGCAACTAAAAATCAGGAAAACATAGAAAATCTGATGGAGATTAGATTTTTACAAGAAGAGTTTAAACAAATATCGAATCAAATAAAAGAACACGAACTTGCAAATAAAGCCTTTTTACAAATAGGGAGGGTATACCATGACTTAGTTGAAAATAAAGGGGATGAGGGAGGGTTACAAACACTTAAGGGAGAGATGCCTTTTTTTGATATTGTCTTTTCGCTAGAACGCTATATTTATACATATAACACGATTTTAGATTATTCTAGTGATTTGGAGGATAGAATTAAGAAATGGGAAGAAATTCAAGCTGAACTAAATTATGTTTTTGGTGTCATAGATTTTCCTTTCTTCGGTAACATAGAACAAAAGAAAATAGAATTAAATGGCAAAAATATTACAGTTAACATAAAAAATGGTGTTTTTCTTTTTGATACTGAAAAGGGTGTAATTTCCTTAGATAAGAAATCACTTGAATTAACTAATTCATCAATAAATGTCGAAATAACTGATTTGGTAAGTTATTATCGCTTCTTAGATTCTAGATATGGTAATGATTTGGATTTAGATAATGGGAAGATAGAAAGTAAAAACTACAAACAAAGTGGAATTTCTAAACTAAAAAATGGTTTTAGCTTGAAATCGAATGGTATTGCTAAACAACTACTATTAGGAGTGCTAAAACTCCCAATAATTGTAAATGGAAAAATGATTGATTTTACTAAAATCATGAAAGAAAATTCTTATGGTAAAGCATTAGCTATAACGAAAAAAATTCTCTCTATGTTTATTTCTGATCAAGGATTCACAAACATAAGAAGATCAGCGATAAATAATCATAGAATTGCAAATAGAATTAGTTATTCTAGAACAAAACAGAGTGCTCTAAAAAACCAATTAATAAGCTTAGTATTTGATCACATTTACCAGAGAATTGTTTTTGTTGAAAATATTTCCAAAAACAAAAAATACACCACTGTAACACCTATTTCATCACATCTAAAGGATGGTGTTTTCAAGAGAAAACTACATTTCCCTAATGGGTATTATCCAAGTGTAGAACTGCACATAATTTCAGAAGTTCTAGGAAAAGGTCATTTTAATGTTATTAGCAGTAATAAAAGCATAAAATTTGCTTTTTCAACTTACGCTAAAATTGAGAGATTAAATAAGAGGTCAGAGGAGTTAGTAGTTATTGGATTTATGAACAAGAACACGAAAAGGGATGAAGTAAGATACATAGTTTACAATGAGTTAATTAGTATCTATAAAAGAATGAAGAATGACCCAGACATAGATGTTCATATGGAGCAACTTTATTGGAAATCTTCAGATTGCATGTTTGGGAAAGAGCAGAAAATAAAAATAACTGAAAAAAATGCAATTATCACCTCTGAGGAAGTAATGTATGATTTTTTCAGGAGAGAGAAAAGAGGGAATTGGATAATAGACTCGCTTAAGAATAGAAGGTTGAATATAGCAAGTTTTTGGGAACCCATTAAAATACAAAGAAAAAACACAGATGAGGCATTTATACTTACTTTCATTGATGAAAAAAAGCAGCCCATATTTGAAAAAATAGTAACTAATGAAAAGGAAATCTATCCAGGGGCATTTGATTTTTCACGTGGTATTAATAGAATTCATTTTGATACCTCAAATAAGCCAGCTATTGAGGTTTTAAAGAGTATAAAAGAGGTGATGTTTAGATTTTTGACCACAGGACAACTTCCAACTATTTTCCTAATTTCACTTAAAAATGTCCAAATTCCGATAATTGATTATGTTGATGCACGATTAGCATTAGTGGAACTTAAACGAATTAAGAAAATACTTACTAAAAAAAACAAATCAGAAAAAGAACAGCGATTATGCGCTAAGATTTTTGAGAGTCTTAAGCTTATTGGGGCTGCTAATGGAGCGTTTAGATTAGAAAAACTGTCTGATAAGATTGAAGATACAATAGATTATTATGAAGAAATTATTGCCTATTGTCCGAGACTTGTAAGTTTTACAAATAGTGCAACCAACAACAATAATGAAGTACTACCTCTTCTTGAATATGAGTTACCAATATCCAAACCTCTATTCACCACACATTTCTGGTCATTTGATCATCTTAAAGGGGATGCAAAACAGGCACTCACTTTGTTAGGGAACTATAAAGAGGCATTTAGCTCAGTTGAGAAAGGTTTAGTTCATTTTGATGGTAAAGTTTGTAGTGAACTTGAGGAGAGATTAGACAAGGGAGATACGATAGCAAATTATAAGAAATGGAGATCTGTTGCAATGGAAAGCACAGATACATTAATCATAAGAAGAAAAACTAATCGAAAATCTGTTTCTCAAATCATCAAAACTGGCAAGCTTGCAGATGACAAAATTTTAGAGTTTTGGAAGAAAAACTTTACTGGGAAGAAATTAAGAGCTTTAATACAAAGAGTAAAAAAAATATTCAAATTAGGTGTTATTATTCCTTATAGTTCATCTTCAGAGTTTTTCCTGTTTGGAGAGAGATTACTCCTCTTACTTGATAAGATAAGCAAAAAAGCTACATTACAGTTGAAACAAGTTAAAAATCAAATTTCAGAAAGAAAATTTAGTGAAAGGAAAGGTCATTTAATTCAAGAAATCCTCCTAAAAGAGATGAGAAGAAATGAATTGTTAGAGCAGTTACTTGACAATAATATGTTTCAGGTTTTGAAACAAGGTACAACAATAAAACTGTTTTGCACCCCATATAATGTCTTTCCCAACATTGTAAATAAAAAAACCTTAGGGAAATATGATTCAATCTCGTTTAAAGAATTCATTCATAATGATGAATCAAAGAGGCAAATTATCATCAATGAAATAACCTTAAAGCACTATACAAAGGTTTTACAAAATAAAAACCACAAATTGACTGTTGCACTCGATCAAATACAAATTGAAGAAGTGAATTTTACCAAGGGCATCCTCGAATCGTTAGAACTATTGTATAGTTGCCTATCTGTTCCTGCAAAATTTAAAAGAGAGAGTTTATTGCAAAAAGAATTACCTAAGGGGGTGAGTGTGAAGGAAGGATTTAAACAAGGCTTATTAAAACAGAGTAAGGTTGTTCCTATTACTAGGAATTTAGTAGCTTCAAGAAGCACATTGCCTGAATTATCTGTAGCATTAGAGATTGCTTTATTATTTCATTTCATATACAATGCATTTTTCTCATATGGAGAAATTCTTCAAGACATGGTAGAAACGAATGTAAACAATGATCCATATATAAAGGAATTGTCAATTAATAACATTTTACAGAAGGATAAACTATATCCATCAAACGAATACGATGGAGAATCATTTTTGGTTTATGAGATGAAGTGGGATGAAGTGAAGCAAGAAGTGATATACAGGCGCACGAATAGATTAACATTACGCAAAACAGAACAACTTAATATTTTATTATCAATAAAAATGCTATTGCCAGGTGCCTTATTAAAGAACAAAGATTTTGTTGTTGATAACATATTAGAATCTAGCACAATCCAAATACTTGAAGATAGAATTAAACGCTGGAGCTTGGTAAGAAATGACACTAAAGACATAAAGAATAAGAAATTAAGTAAAAATCTTAAAGAATCTAATTATAGACAAATGTATGATTGGATAAACAAAATACATTGAGTTGTATTATTAACTTGATTATAAAAAAATTATTTGATTGAATACACCATTCATAGCATTTTCGAACAATTAAAGAATTGAAAAACTTGTTAAATTGATAATATATTATTTCATTTTTTCTTCTTTTTGGTTTTTTTCACATTATCAACTCTTACAATATCCTTTGAGGATAATGCTGCATCAGATTCTATGTTCCCTATTTTGGTTCTTAAACCACCATAAACTTCTGAAGAATCTGCACCAACGAATGTTTCTTTAACTTTAATAGGACCTATTTCCTTGGGTGGATCAATCTTCTTTCTTATTTCAACCCCAGGAGATATCAGTTCTTTCTTTTCCATATCATATTTAGGTAATTTTAATTTCATCTTATAATCTGAGATCTTTTGCTTACTTAACCAGTTCATTCCTGTTTCCCCCATTTTATAAGAAACGATTGTTAGACCTTTGCCAACAGTCTTGATAGGAGCAAGAATATCAACACGTTTACCATCTAGCATCAGAAAAATAGACAAGGAAACCAAAAAGTATGTAGAACAAAAAACAATTTGGACATTTACATCATTATATCCATTGAAATACAGCAAGAGATATGCAATTATGCCAATAATTGCTATAATCGACCAATAAACTATTTTCCCTCTTCTTTCCATATAATCATAAATAGATTCGCGATTTCCGTATAAAAACTCATTTTTTGCTTATATAAGTACTCAATTTGTATTCCGAAGATATTTAAGGATTAAATCTTTCATTATGAAGGATAACTATGGAAAGTGAGAATGTTATATTTGTTATCAGTTTTATAATTACCATGCTGTCTTTTTACTTCCGATATTTCAAACCTGGAACAGTCTACTTTCATCAGCCAAATACAATTTATCTTTATAAAATAAAGAAATATTTTCATTTAGCTTTTCCCTTAATAGCAGAAAATACAGGTGCTTCAACCCATACAGTTGATTTCATCGCGGGGAAGATCATTCAAAAAAACAGAAAGCAAACTCATAATTTTACAGTTTCTAGAAATTTGGATGGGTTATCCCCACCTGAGGAGGAAATAGCTCCATTGTTTACAAGTTTTAGTATTTCACCTAGGATTAGTAATACAACAATAATAAGCCTGAAATCAGAAAAAGAACTGACTCTTACAAAGGGAGATTACTCATTCACATTAACTGCAAATATAGATAACGAAGAAGTTATTACACTAAACAATTTCATCAGTTTTAAAATTGATAAAAACCAAAATTGATTTAGAAGAAGGAAACTGTAGGTTTTTGGGATACTATTCAGTTCTTGAAGAAAGAGTGATTAAAAAATCAAGAAAGAAGAAACTAAGAATTATTCAAGTTTGTCTTTTGGTTTTAGTAGGTATTTTTGCCTTATTTGCAATACTAAGTGCTTATGTTCAAGTATTAAAAAATATAAGAATCTTTGGTGATTTCAGTTTCTTAGCATTAATGTTGATTATGCTTGCGACTGCATTTATAGTCCTAATCTGGATTAAACCAATAACAGCTGAAATCAAAGAGAAGAAATTAAAGATTAATATTCTTAGAAATTTAGAGGAGAATCAACAAACATAAATTAGCTATTTGTATGATTAAGAGGTAGAAAGCTTACAAAAAGATGTCAATTAGAGCTTATTTCCTTAAGCTCTTCTATAAATTCATCATAGGTTCTCTTATAAATTTCATATTCGTCCAAACCTAATTCTCCACCTAATCTTGCAATCTTTATTTTTTCAATAAGATTTTTTCTGCCGATGAATTTGATGTTTTTCTCCTTAATTATCACAGATTTAAGAAGTATTAATCGATAGATTTTTCTTGCTAATTCAGCTACTTGTTGATTTCCTCCAAATTTAGAAGTAATTTTCTCAATGTCTTTGGTTTTTCCTCCCTCATGAACAATTTTGCTTCTTAAGGAATAGAGATTCTTACAAAATTCCTCTATAAGCTCTCTTTCCTCAAAATTCCTTCCAATTAACCAACTTGTATTTATCCTGAATTGTAAAGATAAATCGCCTGATCCTTCCACAAGCAAGGATTCTATTCCTATAGCAATTTCCAATATTATATCCATAATCAGCCTTGATTCAAGCGCTCTTCTGAGTCTAAGTACAGATAATTTAACAATTGAATCTTTTGGAAGATTTTTCCGAAAACTTGGATAAAAAGATAAAAAATCTCTATTTTCCTGATCCAGAAGTATAGTTATCTTTGGAGGAAAGATAGACATTTGCATCCATTCAGGATACTGAAATATAGGACTAGCTAATGCAACACCTTTTGACTGGTCAAGAGATGGATTTATAGAAATTTTTTGCGGATAAAACTGATTATTAAGAGTAAAGAAACCTACACAGGCATCTGTAGCACCTAATAAGTGAAAGGCTTCTTCAATATATGATGGATGTAGTATATCTAGTTCTGTAAATGTCTCTTCAAGTTGTTTTCTACTTAATTCAACTTCACCCTCAACCCATGCAGAACAATCAGCGATTATTTTTGCTCTATTCATTGCTTTAAACTGACCTTCAAAATAAAAGACTCTGATGTTCATCTCTTCGACTAGTTTTTCCTTCTCATTAATTGAAGGTATTCTGAGCTTTAAATTCCTATTTTTATCGAATTCATAATTTTCTCCCTCTAGTTTTACTCCATAAATTAGATAATAGATTTTCACTTTAACAGGTAAACTTGAAATCCAAGGTAGAAGTGCATCCCAATATTCCTCGAACAGGTTTTCATCAAGTTTAAATGGTAATTGTGCTTTGGCTTCTTCGAGCTCAGAAGATTCATTTTCAGCTATTTTTGTTAAATATCCTATTAACATTGATCCAAAATATGTAAAATGAGGATTAAACAGACTAGTTTCTAAATCAAATAAGTTATAATTTTTCAATTCTACAAAGAAGCCTTCATACTTCTCATCATGAAAGTGTTCCACCATAAATTCTTTGATAAATTCAAAGTGAATTGTATATAATATAGTAAATTGAGTGTTATTTCCGTCAAGTATTTTTAAACTAATATTTGAATAATCTAGTTGTAGTGTTGAGGATTTCTTAATATATTGATTAAAATCTGTAATCATTTTTTTTAGATTGTTTCTTAAATTATTTTTCAGATTCTGTAATTGATTTGAATCTAGACTTGCTCTACTCATATCAAAAGTAAGATACTAAATTAAAACAAAAAGCTTGTGTTCAGATATATATGAACAGAAAAAGAGGAAGAATTAAAATTTATTCATCAAATATATGATTGGGAAAGAGAGTTGTTGTCATCTTTGTTTTCACATATTCCTAAATTTTGTCGTTTTGCAATACAAATTCGAAATAACTATTTTCATAAATCTATGTGGATACTTGAACTTCATATTGAAGAGATTTCTCTTGATCAAAAAGAAAGTGTGATGCATAAAAGAGGATATAGTATCCCATATCTAATACCTTTATCAAAAAGAATGGAAAACAACATAATCAAATATTCTGAAAACTTATCAGGCATCAGGTTAATTAAATCATTAATCTTATTTGTCAATGCTGTTTTAGCAACACAGCAGATAATCATCAACTACTATTTGACTAATCTACATCAAGATCAGAGATTTGTAGAACTTTTAGTCACAAACAAATCAAATCAGCATTATAAAAAATACCATGAGATGTGTCTGAATTATTGTGAATATGTTGACATTAAGGCTGAAATTAATATTTATAAAGGACAAGTAAACAATGAAAACTTTCGACATCAAATGCAATTATTAAAAGAAATTGAAAGTTTCAACAACACATTCAATCCTAAGTTTTCAAAAAATGAAAAAAAGTTGGAAAACAAATAAAAGTTAGAAGTACATATATTGAAAAATAGTTTTATTATAAATCTATTACAGAAGATAAGAAACTGTTTGTTGTTTAATTTTTTCAGCCAAAATGCAATTAGATATAGGTAAGTTTGTATTAAAGAACTTCATAATGAAGATTTGCCATAGAAATAAGAAAAAAGAAAGTATCAATCATTAACTAGGAAAATCAGATTTCCTACTGTGAAAAAACTTACAAAAAGGCAATGAATAAGATTTTTAAAATTTGAAATATATATGTACTACAATGGCAAAACAAAAATCTAAACTTGTTGTTACATTAGTAACTATAACTTGCGTAACGCTTCTAATTACAACAACAGTAGTTGTAACTAGGGACAAATCTGAGCTATACATCAGAATAACGCAAGTTGACTGGCCAACAACATATTCAATGATTGGAGAAACTTACGTTTCCTTCAGATTCTATTCTTTTATTGAAACATGGAATAGATTGCAAGAGAATGTAACAATTTTAACAGGTCATTGGAATTTGATAACAATCAGTATGATTGCATCATTGGACAATGAATCATATGAATTTGTTTATAGTGATCTTTTCTTTCCAATTATAAATACACACACAATTG
>BPTM01000230.1 GCA_023705945.1 Candidatus Heimdallarchaeota archaeon | reverse complement strand
TTTTTTATTGTAGAATAGTAATTTACATAAATAGATGAACTTTCACATTATTGGAGACTTTTCTGTGAACCAAGAATACGTTGCTAATAACATGCACCCCTTCTTTGCTACCATGACTAGAAAATATATTGGTCCTGTTTTTGATGCTCATACTCATTTAGGTTCTGTTGAAGATGTCAAAACCATGGTTGAGTATTCTGAAAAATTTAATGTCAAGAAAATCTATGGCATTGTAAGAGACTATGAAAGTAAAGTAAAATTGGATAAAGCTTTCCCTGACCTCTTCGTTTATTCGATTTTCTTATCAATTCAAGACGCTATAAAAGGGGATGTAGATGTATCTCTCAATCATCTTGATGAAGCATATGAGCAAGGTTTCTCATTAGGTAAATTATGGTTCTCTCCTAGATGGGTCAGATATTTTGAAGGAGAATTGAAAGATAGATTTCGAACTAAAGATGTTCACCTTAATGATCCCAATTTAGAACCTATATTTGCTAGATTAGAAGATTTGCGGTTTACTCTACTACTCCATGTTAGTGACCCAGACTTACTTTATGCACAGAATTACCAACCCACCAGTAAATATGGAATTAAATCTGACCACCTTGAAGCTCTAAAAAATATTCTCGAATTATATCCAAAATTAAAGATTGTTGGTGCTCATATGGCAGGTCAACCTGAGAATCTCCAACAACTTGACACTTGGTTGGATAAATATCCTAATTTCTATGTCGATACAGGATCCGCAAAATGGATGGTAAGAGAGTTCGCGTATAAGAAGGAGGAAGTTCTTAAGTTCTTCACTAAACATTCAGATCGTATTCTTTTTGGAACAGATTTTGTTGCTGGTAGAAAAGATAGAGAACCTATACCAGATTATTATATCAACAGATTTCTAAGCTTTCAAGCACTCTTGGAAACAAATGCAAAGGAAATTCCCTTTCCAATTCCTGATCCTGAAAACGATAATAAGACAGTAATTAATGGTCTAGATTTACCTATAAATATTCTAAAAAAGATATATTGGGAAAATAGTTCAAAGTTATTTGGTTAGTAATAGTGTTTTAAGAGTGTTAGGAATAGATTGTTATAGTAGAATTAATACAGTTTAAAAAAACAAGCACATAGTGATTTCATTGCCACAAAAATGTATTACCATAATTAAAACAACGAATATATTTTCATTAATGTTCAATTCTGTTGCGATAATATTAGGTATAATTTACCTTTTCTTTCCAGTATATTCAGTTATTTGGAACATTTTTGGTTATATTTATGTTATCGCCATTGCTCTAAATTTCTATCAGATTTATTTCATTGACAGAAGGATACAACTCAAAGGTAAAGCTGGTAGTCGGCTCTATGTATTAGGATTTTTCTATCTTATTTTCCAAGTTTTATCCATTGTTAACATGAATCTTGGAAATATGTTTATCTCTGTAACTTACTCAAATATTTTTGTAGATAACATCTACTCGTATATATTGGTAGCTGATGGATTTTTCGGTGTGTTCACCATCGGTCTGATATTTAACATAATTATTTTGCTTAACCAGAACAAACCAGAACTATGGGTTGAGGAGTATAATATAGAAAAACGATCTTTCTTTGAAGGATCTTTGTTCAGAAAAACATTAAGAATTTTGCTCATTATTTTTAGTATTTTGGGAATAGCTGAAGGTTTGCTTAGTTCCTTCCTAATTGTCGCAGGTGTCAATTCTGGTAGAGTATTGGGGTTTGCTAGTGTATCCATTTCTCAAGTTGGATTTTCGTTGAGTTTAGTGTTCATAACTTGCTCTATTATTCTAATTAAACTATTTCGTAGAAAGGTATATCCGTATTTATTTTATCCGGCTCTAATTCTAGGTTTAATTGTATCAACAATTAGTTTATTACCTATTTCATCAACACCATTCGTAGTTAGAGACGCACAAAACAGTTTCGATGAAGCTTTTGATCCAGCTTTTGGTGGGGACTGGAAAGCCAGAATTACTCCAGAAATTGAAGAATATTTTCTTGAAAATCCTTATTATTTTATGCAATATTTATTGGGTGTACCTCCTAAGGAATGCATAATCATCAAAAACGTCCCATTTTTTTATGGTTCGCAAAGCTCATTTGAAGTGGATCAGAATATTAGCCTGTTCTTTGATGTTTACCTTCCACTTAATTCAGGAGTGGGATTACCTGGTGAAAATTCAACTTTGATTCGTATTCATGGAGGTGGATTGACAATGGGTGACAAAGGGATTTCTAACATGATGCAGATGAATAAATATTTTGCAGCACAAGGATACATTGTTTTTGATATTCAATACGGTATTATTGATACAGGAAGTTCTGATTTCATTACTCCTGAATATCGAAAAGGAAATTTCACTAAGGAAGACATTGTAAGACATGTGGGGAATTTCACTTACTTCCTTGCAGATCATGCAGACGATTATGGAGCCAACCTTGATTCAGTTTTTATCTCGGGTGGTTCTGCAGGAGGTTTTTTAGCAACAGCTGCTGCCTTGATGACAAGTAATGGCACATATTCAGACATCTTTAGCCCAGATCTAATATTTAAGGGATTAATACCTTATTATCCCGCTAACAGAATTTCCGTTGAAGATGATCCCTTTGAAAACCCAGGAATCTTAGTAGATAAAAACAGCCCAGCCTGTTTAATATATCAAGGCGCTCAAGATGGTTTGGTTCATCCTGAAGTTTCAATTGATTTGTATGATAGATATATAGAAAGTGGAAATACAAACTGTTCCCTCATCATGATGCCATTTGCAGGTCATGCTTCAGATGTTTATTTCACTGGAAATTACAATCAAATCTTTCTCTATTTTATTGAACGATTTATGTATCTGTTTCATTGATTTATCAGGATAAACTTAAGATAATACCATTCAATTTTATTAGGCGTTCATCACCTATTTATACTGAGTAACTTATAAGTGTTTAAACCCAGATTAGTGTATGGTTAACTATGATGAAATAAACACAATTTCACCAGAAGATAATATAATGGACAAGAAAATTCCTGTGATGAATGAGAAAAGGGTGAAAAAGTATATTTTAGCAATATATTTTGGGAGCGCTCTTTTTATCATCGCTGGTTTCCTAAACCTTGTTGATGAATATTTTAAAGGGTGGTCTCAAAGAATACCAGTCATAGGCTATATTCTATTTGCTTTTACTGCATGTAGTTTGATTCCGATTGCAATAGGAATTCAGAAAATAACAAAAGATTCATTTCAATATCAAGCTACAAAAGCTGGAAAAGCATCAAGTATATGGTTAATAACATATGGAATAGCAATAGTTGCAGACATTATTTTCTTTGGGTGGATTATGATTGCAACAATCACTCTTCTCCTAATTTTATTCTCAAGAGTTTTAGGTTTCTATTATTTGAAGAAAGTTTTTGATAAAATCAAATTTTACACTGAATTCAATATCAGCTCTTGGGCCTATCTTGCTTATGGTTGTTATTATCTTATTCTTTCTTTATTTGGAGGACTAGCAGCTCTAGTAAGTGATGATATAATTACAAACATGATTTTCATTTTTAATGGGATAGGGGAATCTATCTTCATCGTAGCAATAGGAATCAAATTAATAGTTGATTTTACTCTGCTTAGAAAGTTTATTTTAACTGGGTATGTAAGAAAAAGAAGAAGAAGAGATGTAAATTATTTTGAACAAGCATTAAAAAGAGAAGAACGGTTAGAAGAAAAAGCTGTTGATGATTATGAGCTTATAGAAAAACGTCGCTATAAAAAAGAACCAAGGGTGAAAATCACTAATAATAGTCTGATTATAGGATTAGAAGCAATCTTAGTTTTTCTGATAGGTATTGCATGTATTACACGAAACTCAGCTTTAGGAGTATTTTCAGCTATCATATTCACTTCAATATTGATCTATAGTCTAGCATTATTTTCAATAAAAATTCTTCAGAGAAAAGAAAAAATAATTGATGCTAAATTTACCAGTTATTTCCTGCTCTTTATACTACTACCCATTGTATTCCTGCTTAGTAACTTTGGAGTTCTCGAAGTCACAAATATTTTTCTTGAATTCGATTTTTCTATGAAAGTGATTCTCACCATTGCAACCACATTGGTTCTCGAAATCCTCATTATAAGAGAGATTTTAAGAAGCAAGTTGAACATCAATAATTTCTCATTTCGTGAATTCATAAGTTTGAGAATGATCAAAGAAAGTAATTCTTCCAAAACAAATAGGAACACAGTACGACTACAAAGAAAACACTCTAATTTTAACAATTTAGATGTGATAGCTGCACGAATCGCAGAAAAACAGAAGGATAGATCTATTGACATAGATGAATTTGACTGGAAAGAAAGAGTTAACAAGATCTAACTTTCCTTCTATCCACTATATTTTTAATATCTAGTAAGAAACATAGGGTGTAGAAGATGAGTGATAGAGAGGATAGAGACAACAAAGAACTTCAACAGAAAATCTTTGACTTCTTAGAAGGGTTTTCTGATATACTTAGTAGTTTAGGGAATAGAAAACGAATCTACATTATGTCTTTACTTCTAGATGGTCCCAAATTGCTTACTTCTATTGAGAAAGAGCTGAAATTGGGAAAAACTGCTGTTGCACATCACATCAATCTTTTGTTGAGTTCAAAATTGATTGAAAGAATAACCAGAGGGGAGTATAAAATCTCAGATGATGGTTTGGAATTCCTTAGAAAAAACTTCAACATTTACAAATCATCCTCATTCAAATCAAAAGAGGAAACCGAACAGCGTCAAAGACGGTATAATTTAGCTTACAAACTCAGAACGGAACGTAATGGAATCATGAAAAAAATCTCAAAAGAAGCTAAGTTTCAAAAACACTTTCTAACATTCGTAGGTGCTATGACGGGGGCGTTCAGATCTTTAGGAACCAAAATTACAGCAGATGAGATTGCAGGGTTCACAGGATACGGGTTCTTATTGAATGTACCAAAAAAAGGATTAAGACCTTCAAGCCCAACTTCACATCATGGATTCGATATAATTGTAAAATCTCTTTCAAAATTTGGATGGAAGATAAAAAAATATCACGAACCTGAATCTTTGCCTTCTGATTTTTCATATTCAAAACCATTGTCTATGAGGGACGATGCTAGAGCCAAGAACTTATTTGAAATGATTAAGAAAGAGATAGATAAGGACAAACCTGTCGTGCTATGGGGAGTTCATGTTCCTGAATACGGCATAGTAACAGGATATAACAACGATAACTACATTGTGAGCTCAATTCATACACTTGATGAGAGGTTTAGAAATCAAATTCCTTACAATAAATTAGATGCTGAGGGAGCAGTTTATGCATATATGTTTGACCGTAAAATAGATTCGAAAATTGAGAGTAAAGATCACAAAGGATCGATTAAACGTGCTATTAGGTTTGCTGAAAGTAAGAAACTTGCTTGCGAAATCTTTGTTTCTGGAGTTGATGCTTATGACACATGGATTGAGCAGCTAGAAGAAGGGTTTACCGAAGACACAAAGTACTTTGGAAACCAATACATGATCAATTCTTATCTAGATGCACGGAAAAGTGTTGTAGAATATTTAGGTAAACTCATCAAGATTTACAGAGGAACTCCACAAATCACTGAGCTGTATCAATCGTTCTATGAATACCAAAAAGTTGTGAAAATTTACAAGGTGTTATCAAAATTATTTCCAAGTAGAGGGTTTGATTCTGTTACTGAAGACAAATGTAAGAGGGCAATTACCCTTTTAGGGCTTCTAAAAAAGCATGAGTTAGAAGCGATTGCTTGTATGAAAAAAGCAGCGGAAATTTGGGAATAATATTTGAAAAAAATCGAAATCAAAGCTTTAATTTATACTTTTATGGTTATCTCCGTAATCTAGTGATTGATGTCTGAAGTATAAATCATATAATTGCCAATACTTTCCACGTTTTGCCATTAATTCGTTATGTGTTCCTTCTTCTTGAATGAGGGCATCATCAATTACAATAATCCTATCAGAATTTTCAACTGTTGTGAGTCTATGAGCAATTATTATTGCAGTTCTATCTTTCAACAATATTTTCAAAGCTTCTTGGATTAATGATTCTGTATAAGCATCAATTGCACTTGTAGCTTCGTCTAGGATTAGTATCTTAGGATCCGACAGAAGTGCTCTTGCAAATGCAACTAGTTGTTTTTGTCCAGCGGATAATTTTGTCCCTTTTTCTCCAACCTCTGTGTTTAAACCGTCAGGTAGACTTTGGATGAATTCCCACGCATAAACTGATTTGGCAGCTTTAATAACTTCTTCACGTGTTGCATCAAGTTTCCCATATCGAATATTCTCTTCAATTGATCCAGAAAAGAGTATAT
>BPTM01000229.1 GCA_023705945.1 Candidatus Heimdallarchaeota archaeon | reverse complement strand
GGCTAAGGTAAACAATAGTAGAGTTACAAATATCGCTAGAGAGCACAATATCCAAGATTTTATTTTGTGGGGGAAAGGACAGCTTCTACAACAAGACTGGAATAGATCTCATAAACTACTAGCAACTTGTGTTGAATCATTACTTGGTGCAGCATATCTTGATGGTGGACTTGAAGCAGTAAAAAAAATTGCTTGTAAAATTGAAATAATTGATTCATAGAAGAGATTCTTTGAATTTATTGTTTCTTCTTTTTTTCCTTTTTGCTGGGTTTAAATAGATTTTTTTATAACAACTTATGAATAAAATGTTAATATGGTATTGGCTCAAATTATTAAAACTTAAGAAAAAAAGAGGAAGCCCCATTTTAGAGGAAATTCTTCTTATTGGAATAGCTGTACTCATTTTTGCAATTATTTTTGGACTTATCCTTAATTTAATAGATTGGACACAGCTTTCTATCGAAGATTTTTTCTCCTAATAATGAGCAACTTAGAGAGGGGATTTAATTTAAAAAGAATTTGTGTGTTTTTATATCGTAATATCATTCTTATACTGGAGCTAGCAAAACAAAAACCACATAATTCTCAAATATGTAATTTTTCTTGTTAGCTCCTTATCTCCATCTTCTTAGTATGCCCCTATTTTCTTTTTATACGCGTTTATATACGAAATTAAAGATAATAAGGTGAATGTCCTCGGTTTCTTCTCAAGTACTGAAACAACAAAATCTTGTTGTACGCACCTATCAGATGGGTGTCAAGTTTCCAGGAACTAGAGAGGAACGAAGAGCATTAGAACGAGAAGCTAACCAACGGATTAAAGGCTTACAGGTTCAACATGATGATATCATCAGAGACAAGGTAGCTGTTCAAGCAGCTTTGAATCTTGCTAGAGTAGATTACCGCAAGAACCCTAAATTTGCTACCACCGAGATATCTAAAGTTACAAAGAATTCAAGAAATATAACCAAAAGCGCTTACTGTCTTCTTTTCGGTACAGCTAAAATAACAGTAGATCAGGAGAAAAAAGCAGCTGATTTCTTTAACATGTTGTTGAATATGCCTGAACGTGCTATTGAATGGTTCGTTTATGGTCGTAGTCCTATCTTAGAGAATTATATTGTCAAGGAGTGGGAAGTTTCGCGCATCTATGTGATCAATTTCATTCACAGTTTAAGAAGACAATTTGATAAAATCTGTCCTCCAGATTTGAAGTTTAACACCAGTTTACCTCCTCTATCACAAAAGGAAGTAGAAAAATCGAGTAGTATCTGTTTCAAAAAGAAATGTAGGGATTTAACCGCCCCCGAATTACTGAAGAAAACGGAAAATTTTGTTAAGACTCTACGCCTACTACAAACAAATTCTAGTGTGATAGCACCTTTTCTAACTTCGTGGATAAATACCACCCATCCTTCTCGTTGGAAGAGTATGGAAAAATTACGAGATGAGATAGCTAAAACTTTGGGTAATAAAAACAGAAGTCTATTTTCTGCCTTAAGAACGATAATAGTCTTCGCACTCTTTCCAGATATAGGAAAGATTGTTCATGATTTGATAAAAAAAGCCCAACCAAAGAAATTGATTACACCACCATTTAGAAGAAGAAAGAAAGGAAGAATACCGATACTATTGATGATGGGAGAAAGATTGGTTGTAATGAGACCAGGAAACTATGATCATATGACCTTTTTAGCTAAAGCAGATGGAGAATTTGAATTAGGGTTCCCACTGAAAGATCATCCAAGAATAACTGGAAAACTGGTTTTTTCAGAAAAGGTAAGAGAGTATTTAATCAGAGGAGCAAAAATCAAATGTTTAAGTATACGAAGCGAACGAGCTCCAGGATACAAGATACGTGTTTATGCATTTCTCGAAGGACCAGAAGAAGTCTTCTTAAATTCTAAATTAGTTAAAGAGCTCTTGAAAGTCGTTAAATCACCACAAACTGAGTTTATAGGCCTAGATGTGAATCGTATAGGAGAACATATGTTGGCATTATCAAATGAAGTGAGATTGCCAAAGAGATACAAGGTTCTTTTTGAGAGATATGGGATGCTAGACAAAAGAAAGATACCAGAGCTACATTTTAGTTTAACGTGTAAAGCAAAGCAAAAGAAAATAGCCAGTTATTATAAAACAAAGGGAGAACTTAGTAGAATTTACAAACGAAGAAGAAACATTGTTAAAGAGATAAGAAATCTCATTCCACACTTTCTTGCAGCTGTTATAATCAAGAGCCAATGTAAAATATTCTTTATGGAAGATTTAGAAAATGATCCCAGAGGCAAAAAGGGAGCACTCGCAAAAGCAATTAGAAGCATGCCAAAGAGTAGAAAGTTGTTTGAAAAAGCAACTGTATTGGCATCAAACATGCTTGGATATAAAGTGCAATTAGTGACTGTTGATCAAAGAGGAACAAGCAGGTATCATAACAAATGTGGTGGAAAGATAGAGAGAGACCCGAGGAATCATTATGATAGAGCATCATGTAAAAAATGTAGGAAAAAGGTAAATACACATACAAACTCAGCAAAGAATATTGTAGAAAAAGGGCTCAAGAAATTAAAATTACAAAATCGCTCCTTTCCGCATACGAGGAGTTTGGGGACACCCAATAAGCAGAACTAAACACATGTAAGTGTTAGAAAGCTTCATAGTATGCGAGGCATGGCGGCTTTGCTAACAGGTCGGCAGAGAAAAACTCGAGTAGAATAAAAGTAGATGGAGCGGAGACGGAGATTCGAACTCCGGTCCATAGTTTTGCAGACTAGCGCATAGCCGCTTTGCTATCTCCGCTTGTGTTGTTTTTGTTACTTTTTCTTTCTTTCTTTTTATAAAAAACCTTTCTATCTTTTAGATGTTAATTTTTCTTAACTTCTCTTCTTTATT
>BPTM01000228.1 GCA_023705945.1 Candidatus Heimdallarchaeota archaeon | reverse complement strand
TATTTTTTCACTTAATAAATATTTATAGACAAAACAAAAAATATGAAATAATGTTCTAAAGTACTTTCTCCAATAATTCATAAGCTTTAACTATATCTATAGAAGCTGAAGATCTTCTCGCTGCTGACCTTAACATGCGTGAATATTGTCTTAGATCTCTATCTGTTACATCTAACAGCGCCATTATATCTTCTTTTGTTAGATTATCTGAATTAGGAATTTCAATTATCTCAGATGCAAATGCAAGAGGTGTCATTTTTTCAACAATTTTTTGAACTGGCTCTCCAAAGAACTGTTTTAGAAAGATGATATCTTCATCTTTAGCCCCCCACACATATATCAATGTTTTTTGCTCTATAAACTTCTCAACGATTTTAATTTTAGATTTAACGAAAACAAATTTCCCTTCACCAATATCTTGTTCTAACACAGAAGTTTGATAATACTCTGCAATTTTCTCTAAGTGGTTTGAGATTTCTTGCTTATTTTCAGGATCAAAAATGATTTTCATATTATTACTTTCCATACTTAAAATAAAATTGTTTCTAACGAATCATTACATAATTTTAACTTTGATGAAATTTATAGAACTTTTCTAATCTCTCTGAAATTTTTTCTTTAACTGGTTGGACGACGTGAAAGTTCTCTTTTAACCAATTGGGAAGGTGTTTTTTATAATAGTGACGAGCAAATCGGTAATCCAGAAGTATGATGGCCGCATAATCTTCTAAGCTTCGAATAGGTCTTCCAGCTGCTTGAGAAGCTCTAGTTAATGCTGGAATATTGTAACCAAATTCTCTTCCTTTAGTCGGAAACTGACTTTCCAAATACTCGATAGATGCATTGACTGTAGGTGTTGGTCGTGCATAAGGTATTCCCACTACAACCACGCTTTGCATTTGACCAGCAGGATAGTCGCTTCCCTCTGATGATCTTCCTCCAAGTACTGATAATAGCGCCCCTCCATCTCTACTAGATTCCCTCTTGAAGGCATTGATTAAGTCATCCGTTTCTGAAGAGGACATACCTTTATGAGTAATGAACAATGGCTTTGACAACTTCTTTTCGAGCTCTGAGTCGAGTAGACTTTCCATTACTGAATAACTTGCACAGAATATGCCTGTGTTTTTTGGTGTTGAATTTACAACTGCTTCAATGATACTTATCATACTTGCATAGGTTGTAGGTGTTCTATCTTCTAATTTTGATGATAATTTATCAATTACTAAAGTTACATGATTTTCATCTTTATATGGTGAAGGTAGTATCAAACTTACAACCTTATTAGGACTTAAACCAATCAAAGACATATATGATTCAATTGGGTCAAGTGTTCCTGATGCAGAAACCGTCGCATAAGATTTTGTGAAGATTTCCTCTGTCATTGTTCGCGGATCCAGAGATAGGGTTACTAATCTTGGAATTGGGTTACCTGTTTTTGATTCACTTTTTGTTAGAAAATGAGCGAATTCAACCTTATCTTTAGTTTCCACTAAAACACTAAAGTGATTTGCAACAGCTGTAGCGTAGGATAAAGGAGCTTTGTTTTGCTTCATTTGCTGATCTTTTACTAAATCACCCAGATGGTTGAGAGACTGAATCAATTCTTTGTCAATTTTCATATTTGCTCTTTTTTCTACAGTAAGAAGAAAATTGGACGAATCAATTCTTATTTCCTGATTTTGGTCCATATCTTTTATTTCATTCATCAAAGTAGCTGAAAGCGATTCAAGGAAATCATAAACCTCTCCTTCTCTGTGTTTCATAGCTTCTGACAGAGCATTCTCAATAGAATAGTTTGACAAATTTGAACTACTTATATCTACAGCAGTTGAAGGAAGATTGTGTGCTTCGTCTATAATAACTATAAGATCTGAAAGCTCTTTCTCAAGCTTGGTTAAGAGTATTTTTCTAATGAAAGGATTGAAGATATATTGATAGCTTGTTGCAATTACATCTGCTTTAGAAAGTGATCTGACTGAAATTTCAAAAGGGCACACTTCTAGATTCTTACCAATTTCTATTAGTTCTTGACTATCTAGAACCTTATTTTGAACAATTTTATTTGCACTTTCTGACTTTGACTTGTTTGCAAGGTTTGTGAAATATTTGCATTTTCCTTCTTTCTTTAGATATCTACAGATGTCAGCAGCATTAGCTGCATCTACTGAGAATTTTTTGATAATATGATGTAAACATAACTCTCTTCTCCCTCTTAGTGCTAAACCAGATACCTGATTGAGTTGTTTTATCAATTTTAATTCTTCAATGACTCTACTCATTTGTTGATGGGTTCTACAACAATAAACGATTGTTTTCTTTTTTTCTTTAGCTATTGGCAAAACAGCTGATAACAAAGAAATGGTTTTTCCAACACCATTTGCAGCTTGAATAATAATTTGAGAACCGTTTGACAAGTTTTCAAAAATAGTTTCTGTTATTTGTTTTTGCAGGGGTCTTATCTCTAAATAAGGGAAATACTTCTCCCATTCCACAGTTGCTGAACTTATGTCTTCTTTAATACCTATTTTTATCGCTTTCAATTCCTCTTGTAAATGATCTGAACCAATATCTCCTTTACCTATACTATCATTGATAGAGATATATGAACCACATTTTTTGCATCTAGACTTTCCATCTATAAGTAGTATTTTTCCACAGTCAGGGCAAAAAGTGTAGTTTTCATCAACCTTGAATACATTACTAGAGTTAGTCTTATTCATAAGTTCGTTTCTTCTTTCAATGTGCCTTATTAAAATCTTTGCAAGGTTAAGATACATAATCGAAAAATTACAACTTTCATAGACTTTCCTCCTAAATTTTTTGGTTCAATAGATTAACTTTATATGAAGCCATAACTATTATACTCATAGTTGCTACTGAAACCAGACCTGAATGGGAATTTGAGTAAATATTTAAATACAACAGATTCACAAAAGTAATTTCGTGAGAATTAAGCTCGTGAAAATATGGTTCAGAGCTACTTTGGCAAGTTCAACTTGCGTTAGAGGTCACTGTAAAAAAGTCTGGTTTAAGGTTAAGCTTAATGACTCAAGAACAGAATAGAAATTTAGAAAAATTGTTGGAAAATACTACCGTCCTATTGGAGACTATAGCTTCTGAAATTATACATTCAACAACTAAAATCTATGCTTGCTACCACCCTGGCGATATTAATTCTAGTCTGTTCGATTTTAAAAACAGAAATGTAATTGATGATTTTAATCAATATTTTGATGGGATTAAGGAAACGCTGAAGAAGAATATTGCTTCTCTTCCATATAAAGAGAAAAATGATGAAGTTCTGATTTTAGCAAACCTTCTCTCCGAATTAAAGGAATTTGATTTAGCTTTAGATTTGTACCAAAATCTCACGAAACTAGAACCCAATAACCACTTTGCTTGGACGAATCTAATGACAATTTATATCTATAAAGGGATGCATTCAGATGCAATGGAATGTTATCTTCATTTACCACCTGATTTCATTGATTATTCAACCAATGAGAAAACTGATTCAAGTGCAGATTCCTACAGGATTTTGAATATTTCAACCACCTATCCTATGTATCATTCACTTCGTTCTTTAGGAAGCCAAATTAAAGAATCTAAAGAATTAAAACAGCAATATGAACAAGAGCTGAGAGAGTTGTATTCAATAAAGGAATTTGTAATGGGTCAAGAGGAATTAGAAAATAGGAACTACGATGAAGCTTTCATTCAACTTACAAGCATCACACAGAAGTTTTCAAATAGTCATGTTCTGCAATTTTTCATTGGTAACGCTGCTTTAGGAGGTAAACATTATATCATAGCAGAAGAATACTTCAAGAAAGCAATTCAAATCAAAAGTGAGATTCCCGAATATTGGGCTGAACTTGCTGATTGTTTCTTTGCACAACATAAAAATGATCAAGCTATAAAAGCTTTGAAAACAGCTTTAGCAATTGATCCCGCAAGCCAAAAGTGCTGGGAATTAGCTGGGAGAATGATTTCTACCATTGAATCACAAGGAGAATATGATTATTTTATAAAACAGATCCAGTTAATGCCCTCAGCTGAAGCAATTCTAAATTTTGTTGTTGGTCTTATACAAAAGAAGAGATATGATAATACATTAGAAATTCTTCAAATTGGAGTTTCTAAGTTTCCTGAAAATATAAGGATATTGGAGAACCTAGCTCTAGTTTACGAACGAATGGGTAAATTTGATGAAGCGATTGGTATATACGAAGAGCTTCTAATGTCTGGTAAATCAGTTCAGAAGTACTTAAGAAAAATCACTTCAATCCTAACAGTTTTACACGATGATAAAAGACTTGTAAAAATCCTCAAAATGGTATCTTCCTATCTTCCATGGGATGAAACTACTCTTTGGAATAAAATAGGTGATTTACTTATGAGGGCTAAAGATTATCTTGGAGCGAGTGAAGCGTTCCGAAAAGTGATTTCTTTTGATGCTGATGACCCTCGTATTCAATTCAATTTAGGTCTTGCGTATCAAGAATTAAACCTTTTCAAGAAAGCTGAAGAAACATATAGAAAAGTACTGGACTTAAACCCTAGTGATCATGCTGCACTCAATAATCTTGGAAATGTATTAAAAGAGCTAAAGCGATATGATGAAGCCATTGATTCATATCAAACAGCTATTGAGTTTGAACCAAAGAAAGCCATTTCTTGGGCAAATTTAGGTATTCTATACGAAGAACTGAAATTGAAAAATGAAGCAAAGGAGTGCTATCAGAAAGCTAAGGACATAGCTTTAAAATACAAGGATTACAAATCAGCTGCCCAATTTGAAGAATGGGAAAACTCGCTATGAACTCGGAAGACAAAGTAAATTTCCCAGATTGGAAAATAGCTCAAAAGTCTATAGCTCAATTTCTGTCAGATAATAGTTTTGATGTATGGGAAGAAAGATCTATAGGAAACAAACGAGTAGATGTATTAGCTAAACGTGAGTATAAGGGAAAAATATTCTATCTTGTTTTTGAGGTGAAGCATTATCAAAATGTTACTCCCAGTGTAGAAAAAAAATTTGTTCAACAACTAGAAGGCTATGTACAGACTCTCATATTAAGAGAGACACAAAGGAAATCAACTAATCAGATTTTTGAACATTATGTATTCATCGGATATCTAATACTATCAAAGGATTATGGTATCTTTCTAAATAGAAAAAAGAATTGGTGGAAAAAACCATTTTTTGCAGATAATATTGAATTAAGTAAAATATGGAAGAGAAATGTTCACTTTTATTGTTCATCTCCCAAATTCATTAGAAAAAACTTGGAATCACAGGGGATTTCCTTCTATACACAATCTAAGATATCAGATTTCTTGACGCGCAATAGCAATAATCATAAAAAACCCACGAAGTAATTATGTAATAGATGAGTTCTAACCTTTTATCACTAAAAGAGCAGATGTTTGCAATTCATATAATCGATCAAGGTATAAGTTTACATAGTGAGAATTTCTCTGATTTCCTTAACATAGATGACGTTTTGGTTTTTGGGTTTATCTCAGCTCTTCACAGTTACACATACTCAATTGGTGATGAAGAAGTTCTCTCAATGGATTTTGGTAAAGCAAAATTTTTGTTTAAATCTCTTCATGATAAAAGATTATTAGTTGTTATAATGAAAGATTCTTTACCTCAAGAGCAAGAACAAGCAATGCTCAACGAATTAGCTACAAGATATGAGTTCATAGTATCTAATAAAGATATTTCTGAAATTCAATCTATTATCGATGTTAAAGAGAGATTAATACCACTTGAACTCGTGGTTGAAATGAGGAGAAAAGGAGAAAGAAAAATGTCGTCAGGCTTGATTAGTGATGAGATACTTATTCCTCCTCCTCTTACCTTGACAATACCAGAGGTGAAAGTGGAACAATTCTATTTGGAGGGTTTGGTAAACGAAGAACATCTTACAGAGACAATTACTGATCAAATAAAAAAAGCTCTGAGCAATTTCTTTTTGGGTTACAAAAAGCTATTAATGGGTCTATTTGTAATTGCTAAAAAAAACAATCTTGTAACATTCATTTTTAGCAGAAAACCAATAGATGAAATATATCCTCTGATACAGAATGTTCTAGCTAACCCTGTAATCCGAGACAAAACATTAGAAACGGATCATGACACCCCTCAGAAGATTAAAATAGATGACCAAGAGCTCTGGTTTCTTACAAATACAGTAAGCAAACATGCTGCTCGCACTGTTTTGTTCAGCCTATCTAGAGACGAACTCAGCTCAATACTTCCACATTTGAGCAGAATCATGCACTTTCTCAAGAAAATAATCTGATTTATTGCTACTTTTTATATTTATATCCCTTTTTAATTTTAGTAAATAGTAGTCAGAGTAAATTGTTAGGCACACGAAATATTTAAATCACAAACAAAGATAAGATTGATAAAGGGTAAACAATTAAACATTCTTTAGAGAATTGGTGGATAAAATGAGCTTATCAGGACAACAGATAGAAAAAACGTTACGTGAGTTTGAATCAAATACTGAAGGAATACTTGGTTGTTCAATAATATATGCTAAAGACGCATTATTATTAGCTGAATCCTCACAAAAATTTGAACGATTGGTTATTCAATGGTTAAGTGAAAAAATGTTATCTTTAGCAAAAGAATCGCTTGAGCAACTCATGAAGGTATATACTTTGATGAGTGTAACCATTGAGGAAAAAGATCATTTCATATATCTGAGACCAATCGGTGAATTATATTATGCAGTGATAATTACAACGAAAGAAGAAAATAGAGGTCTTTTAGAGCACAATATCAAGAGATTATTGCAACAACTTGCACCAATAATGATTGAATAATCTATGTACTAAAGGTTGAAAATTATGGATGTTACGACGTTAAAAATATTAGCAAAAATGGCTAATGGAGAAGAAGGACAAAATATCAGATTCCAATTTGTTTCTTCTAATAGTAATGAAGTTATTTGTTCATCCAGCACTTTAGAGGAACTTTATGAATGTGTTATTAAGATTGATCCTGATGTTTTGCATAATCATGTTTGTGCATGCGAAGATTCAGAAGAGATTACTAATGCAAAGGATCTTGCTTTTTATGTTCATTATGTATTCGGTGACATAGAATTATCCATGAAATTGTATAGTGCAGCAGAAAGGTTTCAAGATGATCCTGGAAAATTAAAACTTGAAATTGGGAACCTCTTTTTTACTAGACTTCTAAATTTCAGTGAAATAGCACTAATTCCAGATTAAGGTGATAATCACAATTCTTTTTTATAATTTCTTTTTGTCAGTTATTAGTCTAAAATAAATAGGTGTTATATGTTGCAGGATAAATGTCCAAATTGTAAAGGTAAAGGCACTATAATTACAGAAAAAATGAATTGTCCAACATGTTTAGGAATTGGAAAAACATCCTTTTCATTAGGAAGTGGTGATGAAGGTCAACCTTGTGAAAAATGCAATGGAAAAGGAAAAGTAATTATGCAGTCAAAATGCCCAACATGTGATGGTTCAAAATTTGTTTTTTTCTGCAAACAATGTAATAAAATGATGAAAAATCAAACCTCTTCAGGTTTGTGTTTGACTTGTCAAAATAGAAAAGACCCTGTAGTATACTCACTCAAACCTCCAATGGATTCCCAGTTAGTGAGAAAGGAAATGCATCTTTTATCAAGGGTTGAAAGTGTGAAAAAGATGGGTATTTTCGTCAAGGTTGCTCTAGATACTAACGTATTAATCCGCTCAAATGATGTAACACAAGACTATGCATGGGATATAGGCGAAGAAGTAATAGTGAAGATATCTTATATTAATGATAAAGGAAAATTCTTCGGTATTCCAGTTTATTTCAAGAAATACGTTGTTGAACCATTAAGAGGAAAAGTTAGGAAACTTCGGATTGAGGATTTAAAGCCTAATATGATGGGTTCATTCATAGGATTAACCGCAAAAATTGTCTCGATTATGCAGACGCCAGGTCCAACCAGATTCAATCTAGTTGATCCTACAGGTTCAATAAGTGGAGCTGCCTTTATCAAACCCGGTGAAAGGGCTTTTCCTGAATTTGAAGAAGACATGGTTGTTTCTGTATTTGGTGAAATTAATACCCATCGTGATATTATTCAGATTGAAATTCGTGATATGGATCAATTAGATTCTGATGAAAGCAGCGTTCTAGTTCATGAAATAGAAAAAGCAATTGATAAAAAAGCAACTCCAAAAAAAATTGATTTTTCAATCAAAAGTCCGATACTAGATAAGTTACGACCAGATTTAACAAATGCAGCTAAACGAATAAAACGAGCGGTATTAACTGGACAACCAATACACATCAGAAATCATGCAGATGCAGATGGAACAGTTGCCGGGTTCGCTGTGCAATTAGCTATTAAGAAACTTATGGAGAAGGAAGGATATGATTCTGATACTATACGTACCAGATTGAAAAGACTTCCAAATAAACCTCCTTTCTACGATGCTATAGATGTTACAAAGGATCTGGATTTTGCTCTAGCAGATCAAGTTAGGTTTGGTGATAAATTGCCATTGTTTATATGTTTAGATTTTGGTTCTAGCACAGAATCTTTATTCCCCTATTTACAGATAAAAGCTTTAGATCTAGAAATACTTGTTATAGACCACCATTTCCCTGACAAAGAGATACAAGAGTTGGTTGATATCCATGTTAATCCTTACTTTGTTGGTGGAGGTTACGAGCTTTCAGCTGGAATGTTAGGCGTGGAACTAGCTCGAATTATCTATCCTGACATACACGAAGAAATCATTCATTTACCTGCAATTGCAGGATTGATGGATAGGGTTGGGGGCAAAGAAATTATTGAATATATAAAACTTGCAGAGAAAAAAGGTTATTCTGTTGATGACTTAAGAACTATAGGTTTAGCAATTGATTTTGAGGTTTATCAACTAAGATTTTCTGAAGGTTATAATACTATGAAAATACTTTTTGGAATTGAGACTAATCAAGAATGGCATTCTAGGATGTATAATCTAATTGGGAATGAAGCCAAAAAACTACTTGAAACATCTGTAAAAGACTCATTACCTCATTGTAAGAAGAAAGTATTAGCCAATGGAACACTTCTAGTTACCATAGATGTTGAATTGTATACTCATCGTTTTACATTTCCAAATCCTGGAAAAATAACTGGATTGATATTTGACCATTATTGCTCTAAAAATGAGGACAAAGCAGTTGTAACACTAGGAGAAGGACCAGATTTTCTCATCCTTCGTTCTAAAGGATTACTCATCAACTTTCCTGAAGTAGTAAAATTAATGCGAAAAGAGATACCTGAATCTGGAGTTGAAGGAGGAGGGCATGAAGTTGTAGGTTCTCTGAAGTTTTACGAAGGGGAACGAAAGAAAGTGAAAACATTCTTTGTAGAACACCTAACTAAATTAAAAACTAATATAGAAAAAGCAGAATGAAGAGGAAATTAGCTCTTCTTTTTCTTATCTTTTCTTCTAAAAACTTTATTGAATCCTTTTGTTACTCCTTTTTTGCTTGTGGTAAATGCTCCACCTATAGCTCCTGCTACTTTTTTGGTGGGAGCAACAAAAACCTTCTGTGCTGTAGATTTCGCTCCAGCTTTTACTCCTTGTTTTATTAACATATTTGCATATTGCTTCCACGAATCCTCTCCGCTTCTCACTCTGTTAATCCTTTCTACTAGTTCTTCATAAGGTGGTAAGAATTCGAATCTATACAATGTAGGTGATGAATACATTCTGAAATTTGTAGATAATAAATAATTGAGTAAATAAAAAATTAGAATAAATGTCAAGAGAACTACTCCGAATTTGTCTTTGAGACCAACTAGTACATTTTCAGATAGAAAGAATTCACTAAATATGTCTCCACCTGTTAGCAATTGCAGATATATTACATGATAACTCATTACTAGCCCCATAACTATCATTAAAACACCAAGGGGGCCAATTGAATTTGGTATATTTAGAAGACTCCATTTTTCCTCCTCCTCTTCCTCTATCCTCTCAATCTCATCTTTCTTCTTTTTATCCTTAATTTGATCATATATTTCATCGACTTTCGGTTCTTCAATCTTTTTCAGTTTCTTCGCATAGTTTGATACTGTGTAGAAAATTAAGAAAAGAGCTGCTAATGTACCTCCAATATTGTAGGTTCCTGTATCATTAGAGGAATCACTACTGATAGTAAAAAATAGCAATTTCCACAAATTAAAGCCTGCAATAATATAGAAGAATGAGAGAATTGTGTAAAAGACATCATCGTTCTTTCCTAGTGAAAAAATTATAATATTAACGATAATAACAGCAATTATAGCAAAAATTGAGACGCCAATTAGAAAATAATCCGAAGATTTGGCACCTAGATAAATCAAATAGCTAGCTATTCCAGCATTAATTAATGATAAAATGAATACTACTCCACCAAAAAGAATTGATCCCTCATCTGCTCGTTTTCCAAGAAACATTACACTACCTAAAATTCGATTGCCCCAGAAATTTCGGGATAGTGAGAAAGTTAAGAATATTGAAACAAATATCCATCCCATGTATCCAACTATTGCAACAAAAGGTGAGATAATAGGCAAAAAGTGAAGTAAAACTGATCCTCCAGCTGCAGCGAGAAATGCTGGAATTCCCCAATATTTTACGGGAAATCGGGCAAAGAATAAACCAAAAAATACATACGTAACAGCAAAAGATAATTCAACTTTAATTAATATAGCACCAATTTCTGCCAGTTCAGTATAATTTCTACCAATTAAATAGAAAACTGTCGAAGTAACTGATATCAGAAAGAATGCTATTGTATAAAAGAGGTATTTCTTACTAAAGAGAACTTTGAAACCGCTTGTGAAAATATTCTTAACATACTGATAAAATGCTTTCTCAACATATGACATGATAAATTCAATATAACATAGATAAATAAAAAACTTCGCATAACGAGTTTCAAATCTAAAAGAAATTGTCTTAAACTACTCTTTTTAAATCTGATTTGATTTCCATGTTTTAGCACTATTTTGTGTGATTGAGTTATGATAAATGAAATATATGTAATTCAAGAAAGTGGGATACCTATTTACTATTACAATTATGACCAAATTAAAGATGGTGTTCAGATAAAAGATGATTTTTTTATGCTTCAAGCAGGTTTTTTTGCCGCTATGGTCCAATTTGGTTCAGAATTAACTCAGGATGAACTAAAATATATCGTTTTTAATAGAAGAACCTATGGAGTGAAAAAATCGAAACAAGTATACATTATTTTCAATGAGAATAAAGAGATGGATACTGATATGTTAAAATTGTTAGATAAGAAATTAGACGTTGCTTCAAGTTTCCTAAATGAATCTTTAGCAGGGAAAAATATCGACATTTCCTATCTTGTAAATACTTCAGAGATGGATTCTGTAGTTAACAGTTTTAGTAGATTCTTAGTTGATGAGAAGATTATCGCTGATACTTCTCCAATTGACACAAGCAAAGTTAAATCTCAAGTAAGGAATTTTGTTTTCAAAGCAGTAGGATATGAACCTGGAAAATGCAATATAGGTCCGAAAGAGAGAATGTTGCGATTAACTATGGGGATGATTTCAATTGCTTTTGGAATGTTACTTTTTGCTTTATTTGTGATATTAGATCTTCCAGAATGGTCTGTCTTATTCCTTATAATACCCTTTTTCATGGGGTTCATAGGTATTTACCAATACTTCTTTAGATTCTGTGTGAGTAATGCGCTGCAAAAACAATATAAAATGACTTAGGAGATGATTGAAGATGTCAAAAATAGAAATAAAATTAAATTATGAAGGAGCTATAAATGATCCTGCGAATATAAAACGGGATTTTAGAAAAGCAATAAGTATAGTTATGTTAGCCTTTTTATCTTCAGGTGTGCTATCAACGATTTTGTTTTTTGCATATTCCTTCCTTACATAATTTTTTATAGCGTATGAGCTGGTGCTCCAATGAATTTATGAATAAGGAGAAAATTGTTTTTTGAATACAATGGAATCCCAATCTAATCCTTTCGACATGTTCAATACTTTTCTTTTCGATGGTGATGGAGTTATTTACACGGAAAATAGCCCTCTTCCTGGAGGAATAGAATTTCTCGAGTTGCTATTAAAAAGAGAAAAAAAGGTGTTTATACTTACAAATAATAGCACAAAAACAAGAGGCGAATTTAAAGAAAAATTTTCCTCTTTTGGGTTAGATTTACCAGTTGAGTGTATTCTGTCATCAGCATACTTAACCGCTCATTATATTTCTAAAGAAAAACCATCTGCTAGAGTGTATGTGATTGGTGAAGAGGGTCTTAAGAGAGAATTAGCTAATTTTGAAGTGGATATTGTAAATAGAAATGAAGAAACAAATGAAGAAGATATTTTTGCTTTAAACTTGGAAAAAATAGATTATGTTGTAACTGGGATGGATAGACGATTAAATTATGTTAAAATCTCTCGAGCTGTTAATCTGTTAATGTCAAATGAAGAAACAAAATTCATCGCAACAAATGCTGATTTTACTTTTCCAACGGTTCATGGCCTTATTCCTGGAGGTGGGGCAATGATAAAAATTCTTGAGGAATTGTCAGGAAGAAAAGTAGAAACAATAATTGGTAAACCGAACTCAGGAATGTTTGAAATCGCAATGGAACTCTCACAAACCAATAAAGAGCAAACGATAATGTTTGGAGATAGATTAGAAACTGACATTCTAGGTGCGAAATTAGCAGGGATAAAAACGTGTCTTGTTCTCTCTGGTGTAACCTCCATGAAGGATTTGTCTAAGCTTACGGATGAAAATAGTCCTGATATGATTATGAATAGTCTTCAAGATGCATACGATTCTTTTCTTAATACTAACCTAGAATAATAGAAATGAGCTATCTGTAATATTCACAGTCAATCCCCCTACCTTTTTAAATATTTAATACTACATTCTTACGTGAGTTATCTAACGAACATTAAATACTATATTGGTTGCTTTCTCTTAATTAGTTGTTGCATTTTTTCTTACAATTCAATTATGAATGTACAATCATCATATCCAGTAAATATACAAGAAAATAAATTATCTTTAAGTAAAATATTTGGAGAAACAAGATTCCTTAAACAATTCACAAATGCAAGTTATAGTGATGAATTTCGGGTGATAACAAAAATATCTCCAACTGCAACCGAGTTTTATTTTGAGAAATTTGGACATAGTATAACTCATTTCCACTCTTTTCAAGGCCTAGCTATTTCGATTTCCAAAGCAAACATACTTTATCTCATACAAAAGCAGATGATTAGAGAAATTTGGAATAATTCTCAGATCTATGGTGCAAATTCAGTAAATGG
The DNA here is from genome assembly GCA_023705945.1 of Candidatus Heimdallarchaeota archaeon. GTDB lineage: Archaea > Asgardarchaeota > Heimdallarchaeia > Heimdallarchaeales > Heimdallarchaeaceae > UBA460. The sequence goes on along the minus strand of BPTM01000228.1, from coordinate 363 downwards.
GCTCTTGATTAATGACACAAGATCCTTATGTGATTACAATGAAAAAATAGGCGCAGATTTTTTGTGGAATAAGACTCTGTACGGAGATGATGTAAAAATAGCCATCTTGGATACAGGTTTGAATGTAAATAATCCAGCTTTAAATCAGACAAAGACACAACAAAGTAGGATAGTTGCTAAATGGAATTTTTTTCAAAGAAATGATGATGTTTTTGATGATAATGGACATGGAACAGAGGTAGCGGGTATCATAGGAAGTAATGGATTATTCGGTTACATGCAAGGAGTAGCACCTAATAGTAAGTTTCTGATAGGAAAAATCTTAGACCACGATTCAATTGGAACTGTAGAAACTTTAATTCA
>BPTM01000227.1 GCA_023705945.1 Candidatus Heimdallarchaeota archaeon | reverse complement strand
GTCAAATAGATAAACTAGAAGAGTTAATAAACTAGCCTCCCTTTTTTCTTTTTATCAATAAAGGACAACTTAAACTGAAGAAAGCGATTATTGTCATATTTTGCATCAAATATCCCTCCTCATTAAGAATAATTTTTTACCCCCGAATAATATGTTTTTAAGGACTGAGTTAGTTTTAATGTTGGTGATACTTTTGAGTAACAAGGTAAAATTTGGCATATATATTGCTAACCATGGAATTACAAGTAATCCACAAGATTACGTCAAGTTAGCTAAGAGTGGGGAAGAATATGGATGGGAAGGTTTCTTTATATGGGATCACGTTTTCCTACCGTGGTCACCAGATGAGGACGTCTTGGATCCATGGAGTATATTGGCTGCAATAGCTACTCAAACGAAAAAAATGATTCTTGGCACAACAGTAACACCATTAGCAAGAAGAAGGCCAATGGTAATAGCAAGAGAAGCAATTACAATCGATAGACTTTCTAATGGAAGATTTATACTTGGTGTGGGATTGGGTGGTACAGCAGAATTAAAAGCTCTAGGTGAAGAGGAGGACCCTAAGATAAGAGGAGATATGCTTGATGAATCTTTAGAGATTCTAAAAGGGCTGTGGTCTGGAAAACCCTTTACTTATGATGGAAAACACTTCAAAATAAAAGAACCAGTTAAATTTAAACCTGCAGGTAATATTAAAATCTGGGTCGGAGGTAACTGGCCAAACAAAAAACCATTTCGACGGGCAGCGAAATATGATGGAATTTTTCCATTGAAAGCTGGATCTGATCCATCAATATATCCTCAAGATTATCAAGAAATTATGAGTTATATTGGAAAGTATAGGAAATCATTGGAATCATTTGATCTTGTAAAGAGCATATTAACTGTTGGAGATAAAAAGGAAGATGCCTATATCCATGACTTCACGGACATGGGTGTAAATTGGCTATTAGAGGCTTTCTGGCCACAACGGTGTTCTTTGAAGGAAATTCAGAAGAGAATAGAACAAGGACCTCCAGAATAACTTTGAATGGACAAGGTTGAATCGATAGTATAAACTTGTTTCAGACATAAATTTCTTAAACATACCAAAAATTTCTATTCTATATGAACTTAACTGATTTTCATACACATACTTTCTTATCTGATGGTGTTCTTCCGCCAGCAGAACAGATTCGTAGGTTTATTGTAAACGGTTTCTATGCTATGGCTATAACAGATCATGTTGATTCTTCTAATATCGATTTTATTCTCAATAGCTTAATAAATTTACAAGAGGATTTTAGAGATGAAATAATCTTTATTCCAGGAGTTGAAATAACACATGTCCCGCCTTACAGAATACCTATTTTAGCAAAGAAAGCTAAAGATAGGAATTGTTTAGTTGTTGTTCATGGAGAAACTATTGTTGAACCAGTAGCTGAAGGAACCAATTTAACAGCTGTTTCATGTCCAGATGTAGACATTTTAGCACATCCAGGAAACTTATCCTTTGAGGAAGCAAAGGCTGCAAAAGAAAACGATGTTTATTTAGAGATAACTACAAGAGGAGGACATGATCTAGGTAATGGGAGAGTTGCTAGATTTGCTTTATAGGCTGGAGCTAAGTTGATAGTGAATTCAGATTTTCATAGCCCCCGAGATTTCCTCTCTGTGAAAAAAGCTAAAGCAACTGCAAGAGGAGCAGGCATTCCAGAAAAATACTTTGAACAACTTTTTGAAACTCATCCGAAAGAATTGATACGAAGATTCAAGGGATAAATGTCCAGTTTCATCTATTTTTGTACTTTTCATATAATATTATATAAACAAGTAACACCTTTTTTATTTGATACAGAAATTGAGCTGTAATTTGTGGTATTTATGAAGAAAGTTATTTCAGTATCTCTTGGTAGTAGTTCAAGAGATCACAAAGGTACTCTACAATTAGGTAATGAAAAAATCGAGATGAGTAGAGAGGGGGTGGATGGTGATGCAAAACTGTGTAAAAAGCGATTTGAAGAATTAGATGGAACAGTAGATTGTTTTGGTGCAGGTGGTTTTATGTTTGCTTTTCATATAGGTGATAAAGCATACCGAGTAAAACAAGCTGATAAGTTAATCTCTGGTATCAAAAAAACACCTATTGTTGATGGAACAGGAATAAAGAAAACCATTGAAAGGTTTTCGATGCAAGAATCCTATGACCAAATCAAAGACATCTTTGAAGATGAACCAAAAACCGCTTTCATGTCTACAGCAGTAGATAGGTGGGAGATGGCCTGTTCATTAGCTGATGTTGGACTAGAAATTATCTGTGGTGATTTCATGTTTGGATTAGGGTTACCTATTGCGGTAAAAGGATTAGATAAAGTTCCTTTACTTGCTAGTATCGTTTTACCATTTGTTAGAAGAATGCCCATGAGCTGGATATATCCAACTGGTTCAAGTCAAGAAGTAAGAAAACCTAAGTATAAAAAATTCTATGAAAGAGCTACTGTGATTGCTGGAGACTATTTATACACAAAAAAATACGCACCAGATAATTTAGATAACAAGATAATTTTGACAATTACTACAACAGCTGAGGATATTGACAGTTTGAAAGACAGAGGTGTTGCAGCTGTAATCACAACTACTCCAAGAGTTCAAGGTAGATCATTTGGGACCAATGTTTTGGAAGCTGCTGTAACTGCTTATTCTGGATTAAATAGACAGTTAACTGATGAAGAAATGCAAAAATACGTAGATGAATTAGGACTAAAAGCTCAGGTGCATAGATTTTAGTTTCTCTAAAAATTTCACAAAATATAAGTAAGAGTAAAATAGAAAGTTCTTAATGGTTAATACACTTCCTGCTAAAGGATCTATTGTTTATAGGCATCAAGAAAGAAAATCTACTTTCACTAAATTTGAAAGGAGACTGAATCGAGTTTTTATTTTCTTATATAGAATATATTTCCTCCCTCTACTTGGATTAGGAAGAATAATGATTTTAATTCAAACTATTGGAAGAAAAACAGGTAAGAAAAGAATAAAACCTGTTCTTTGCAGACGATTCTATACAGGGAAACTAACACTTTATAGCCCTAGAGGTATGAAAGCTGACTGGTTAAAGAATATTTTAGCTACAGAAGAACAAACTCTCAGGATACAAAAAGGTTTCAAGAAATTCAGTGTCAAAGCAATACTCATAGAAAATGAAAAAATAAAATGGAAACATTTAGAATACTGGTTTGATAATTTTAACGATGCTAAAGGGATTTTTGGATATGATCCAGAAGCTCACAAAGACATAATTGGAACAGAGGAATTTAAGAAACTTGCAAGAATGGTAGAATTTATCCAATTAGAACCTATCTAAGCACAATCTTCTTTGTTTTTCAACACAATCTTTTATGATTTCAAAACCCAAAGAAATAATACGTAGCATGATTTGATTTTGTCATGTTGTCATACAACAATGTCTTCTTAAGAGTTTCATTATACTGTGCCTAAAGCACTTCTGAAGAAATTGTACAATTCATGTCATAGAATGCAGAAAAAAAGAAAAAGAAAGAGATAGAAAGTTCATTTAAGTCTTTGTTTTTTTCTTCTCTTAACTAAAATTACTATGCCTACAATGAAAATAGCTATAAAACTAGATGTCCAGCTGAACGGTGCTACTTTTATATCCTCTACTTCAGTTTCATATAGTATGTTTACTTCTGAGTTTGACAAATCTCCTGAAACCTTTTTATATAAATCATATTTTGCAAGTACTCCCCATTCTTTGTTGTAAACCACTTCCAACTCATAGTCTATCTTACTACTGCCAAAAAACAGTACTGCAGAATCGTGATATTCAACTTTTATTGAGAAAATACTTTCAGTATTCTCCATTGTTATATCTTCAGTTTCATTGTCTGGAAGAGACGTAAAAATATCATAAATGTAATCAAAGTAATTTTCACTTCCAGTTGATAGTTGTAGTGTAATGGGTAATATTGGTATAGTTAACACTACACTTCCGTAATAATCAGGACCATACCAATATATTTCAGAAGCGTTTTTCCCTATGGATACACCGTTTAGGTAATATTCTCCCCATTGCTCCTCTGTGTAATATAAATCACCGAAGTAATCTAAATCTAAATCATTCAGATTTTGGAGAAAGTTTATATGGAAAATATCTCCTTCTGACATGTTTTTTTCATCTGTTATTGTAAATGCATATTGATCCGCGGTTGTTTCTGGGGTAACATCATATTTTGTTAATATCCAAGATATTTCAGTACCAGTTACTAGCTTATTTGAAAAATCAAAACCCTCTAAGGTTACAACGTTAACTATTGCTTGATTAGTAATAGAAAAACTGAACATTGATATCATGAGTAATGCAAGTATTGCGATATGTTTCTTTCTAATTCTTACCACCTCAAATGGTAACTTAAATAACCACTTAGTTCAATGATGTATATAAACACTAGTCAAACAAAACATCAAGAAATTGTTGGTACAGAAGATTTTAAAAATCTAGCAAAAATGATTGAATTCATTCAATTATATATAGTCTAAATCCCGATTTTTTTCATTTCTTCTATACAGTCGTTTATGATTTCAAAGCCCAAAGAAATTACTCTGCGCATGCTAACAGAATCACTGAACTCATCTAGAAATACTAACCATCCCTCATAGTAGTAATCTTTGTAATTTTCAGCTATCTGTTCATATCCTTTCTCTTCCAATATTGCAACTAACTCTGTTCTATTGAAATTCCATAGATCCATAGGTTCATCATGAGTTTGAGTGAGAAGTCTAATTGGTGAAGGAGAAACTCTCCAGACCATTCTTCTAATCAATGTCCATAAATCTATACCAGTTCGATCAATAACAGATTTTGGTAAGGAAGCAAGAAAGTCTTCTTCTTCCATTAATCTAAACCTATCCACTCTTCTGACGAAATCAGCTGTTTTTGTCTCATATTTTGGATATTTGCCAAGTAAAATATTAACAGTTTCAGGTTTAGGAAAAATAATAGATACAGAATTTTCTAAATCTTTTAAATTGACAATTTGAGTTCTTGGTATGTGGAGATGAGCTGGATTTTTCTCAATAAACAAGTCCTCGTAGGTTTGTGATATCCCAATTGAACTGATAAATGCATCAGATAAATTTGCAAAAAGTGACGAATCTTCATGTTCTTTGATGTGAATATCTACATCACTCATTATCGGAACATAATCAATTAAACTGTCCCATTTTTTGGTAGCAGAACCTTTAGAATACATAAATTCGATTTTATCAATATAGTTTTCTTCAAAGATTGAAGTCCAGATAGAGATACAACTATCTACATCTTTTCTAGCTTGAATCATATAATGTGAGAAATCACTCATTAGAGTGAATAGCTCGTTTTAGTTTAAATTTTGATTCATACGATATAGTGATGTTTTTTGATTAACAACAGAGCATTTTTGATTTCGAACAAAAAGCAGCTTTTTAAGGGTTTAAATATAAGAATCACTATAAGATAAATGGAAGTGCAATTATGAGCTCTGAGAGAGATAAAGGTGATGAATTTTTCACTCAATTTAATTTCAAAAAAGCCTTTCATTGGTATCTCAAAGCTAGAGAAATTCTTTATCTTGAGGGGAAGGAAGAAGAGTTACGAAGTATAGAAATTAAAATTGCAAGATGTTTCACTATTTTAGGATTAAAAAATCAAGCAATCGATCTTCTTTTAGAATTATCAGAACAGACCAAAGAGAGATTACTTATTGAAGAATACTATAAGATAACGCTTGAACTTGCAACAGCTTATTTTGCTTACGGAGATTATTTAGAAGGAGAAAAGTGTCTAGAAAAACTTGATCAAGATGTGGTGATGGAATCAAGCCCAGAAATCTTCTTTCGATATTGGCAAACAAAAGCACATCTTCAAATCATATACCATAAATTAGCAGATGCTCGAGAAACAGTTCATTTTCTACGTGAAAAAGCAAAGAAAATAGGAAATGATCCCTATTATTATGAATTACAAGTATTAGAAGCTCAAATAGATGCTGAAGAAGGGAAAGTTTTAGAAGCTTATTCAAATATAGAAGAAGCTTACAAATTCTTTGAATCTACTCCTTTCGAAAGATCAGCTTTTGAGAAAAAAATAATACTATCACAATTTGTAGAGGAACCTCAGGAGACTATAAGACTTATCGATGAATATCTAAATAGATATCAACCCGAAGATATGCATCCCCTAATGTTTAATGCACACAGAATTGAACTCCAATTAAGGTCAGAAGAAATAACTATTGCTGAAGCAATTGAAAAAGGAGAAAGATTGTTATCTACATCATTCAGCGTGGAAAACAAAGAATTATCAGCAAAAGTCATGAGATTATTAGCTGGTCTCTATCAATCCACTGGAGATACAAAGAAATCTTATAGTTCTTTCGAAAAAGCTAGAAAATTCTTTTTGTCACAAAATCTGGAATATGATGAAGCGGTTACATTTTTCATATATTTGCCTGCATTACTCCAACTTCATTCAGCAAAAGCTTTGGGTATTTTAGGAATGGTAGGAGGAACTAGTATGAAAGATAGCAAACTTCTAGATAGTCTTGATTTAACAGAGGAAATAGCTCGTATCAGGAATGTTTTTGAGAGGTATAATGATCCTGTAAGAGCAAAGATGGCTCAATTCTTCGAGTTATCGTTCAAAATCTCTACGATGGGATATGGACAAGATTTTAAGACATCAATAAATGAAATTGATGCAATTTATCATTGGATGATAGATAAAGGAGAAATTAATTATTCAGAGATGATAGGGCAATTTCTTGAACTCATTAAGCAAATGAGGTAGGTTAAGTAAATGAGAAGATATAATCCAGATGAAAGAGTACAAACATACAGTCCAATTCACAAATTTACTAGCTTACTCAGTAAAGAAATAGAAAGTCAGATTGAGGATGGCGAATATGAAGAATACATTCTTGAATCACCAAGTTCAAGTAATCATAAAACAATCATCTCAAAATTAAAGGATCCAGTTGAAAGATTACTTGTTTTAGCAATAACTGCTAAGAATATGTCAGATAACCGAACAACTGATGATAGAAATATACTTTTTTCCTTATCGCGAATACCTTACTTTCTTTTTCCAAACTTCACCAAAGATAACTTAAATCTTTATGCCCAAACTGATTTGGATGAAGTTACAGGTTTTTTAGATAAATTCACCAAAAATTTACCACAATATTCTCCAAGGTTTGATAGTCAAATGTTGATAACCTTAAAGATTGAATTCTACGTTAATTCATTCCTATATTTTGCACAATCAATGTCAGAAAAGAGATTTCCTTATGGAAGTGAATTTTACAGTTTTCTAAGTTTTGTGTTTCATGAATTCTTCTCTATTCTCAAACCTATCATAGAAGAAACTGAACATGAGATCAAGCACTTATTAGATCTTTTAAAGCATTTTCTAACGTATACCACTATCATTTATTTCTTTGAACACTTTCCTGAACAGGCAATGGAAATTAGTTTCCTTTTACAAAACATGAAAAAAACAATCTTATCTAAATCAGAGAAAGAGCTACTTGTAGAATTTTTAGAAGAAACAATTCTTTTAAGCAAAAAAGACAAAGAAAAGTTGTTTGATAGGTTAAATAGGAATTAGTTCGCACGAAATAGTTAATAACTGTTCCAAATGATTATTAACCATGAATCAGAAGATCATTCAGATAAAAACAGCTGTTTCAACACTTGAAGAAGCTGAAAGCCTTGCTCAAATGCTAATCGAAAACAAATTAGCGGCTTGTGTGCAGTATTTTCCAATAAAAAGCATTTATCGGTGGAAGGGTAATATAGAAAAGTCAGGTGAATATGTTCTTATCATTAAAACAAGCAGTTCTAGAAGAGAGTTAATTGTAGAAACATTACGGAGATTACATTCCTATGAACTACCTGAAATAGTTGTTCTGGAAAAAGATTTTGTTACAGAGGAGTACAGCTTCTGGGTTGAACAAGAAACAGCTGTAGATTTTTAACTCAAAGAATATGAAAGAAGTAAAACGAGTAACCCAGTCATTACTAAATCTGCACATGAGCTTAAAATTGGATTAACTAGGTTGTCTGGATCTAAACCAAATCTATATGTTAGGAATGCTGATGATGTAGCAAGTATTCCTATTATAAAAAATCCAACAACATTGGATAAGATCAATATTAGAAGTATCACTCCATATAAAGAAAATGAAATCCCGCTAGGAGATAGCAAAGGTCCAAGTATACTATAAAAAATATTTAGAAGCACTCCAGCAGTGAAAACACCACCAAATGATGACAAAAAGTTTTTAGATTTGAAGAAGGTAAAGGAGGGTTTCATCGTTCCCAGATGGAGTTTGGTTGATGTTGTATTAGCTAAGATGGAACCTTGGCTACCAACTGTGCTAATCATCGCAGGATAAAATACCAGGAAAATTGGAAACTGCATAAGCGTAGTTTGAACTGAAACTAAAATTGTTCCTGTTCCTGAAGCAATAAGATTTGTAACAGTCAAAGTTGGTAAAGACTGCTTTATTGAGCTCCTTACATAATCTCGCTTACCAAACTTTACTAAATAAAATACAATTCCTGTAATGACAATTACTATTATAGGTAAACCTAGATAATAATGTAAATCAGTTTCCCAAGGGCGATAAAGCTGACAAGCACCAAAGAAAATAACAGTAATCAAAATGTCATTTATTGAGGACATGATTGGGTAAACATAAACATCAGGATCACCTTTTCGATTATATATCCAAAATGTTAGTGTGAAAGTAAAAATCATAGAAACTATAGCTCCTAAAGCAAATGTGGTAACAGATATAACCAAAATTTCAAGAAAGTTTGCAGAAATACCTAAGATTATGCTAAGAATTATTGCACTGATAGAAACTACGATAGCGTCAAAAACTGAAAAAAAGAATACTAAACCTATCAGTTCATAAAATCTACTTGTGTTTTTTCTCCAACTAGGTTTTATAGTACCCAAATGCAATGCTGTGCCTAACTTCCCAGATAATATTCCATTAATATCTCCCCTTACTGTTAGAAGCAAAGGATAAATGAGAAATACCCATTTAAGAAAGCTTTCTAGATCGTTTAGTAAAACAGCAGAACGACCAGCGAAAAGTCCTCCAACATTGAATATCATTCCCCCTAACACTGCAAGTGTAAATCCTGCGAAAATTGAAAAGGGGGAACGTTGCTTTATCATACTATTTTTGAAACGCGATAAATCTTAATAAGTATACTCTTTACAATTTTTTTCTAGATAAAATAACAAAAAATGAATGATTAATATTGTTTAAATCCAGATTTTTCTATTAATTCAGCTCTTCTCTTTGCAAGTGAGAAGAAAGTTTCTGCAACTTCAAAAGTTTTTGTTAAAGTTGGATCGACTTTAAATAGATCCTTATAGTGGGAAGCAATAGGTTTTTCTGATTCCGCAAAATTTTTTGCTATTTTTAAAGCATCATTAAAATTCCCATTCATCAAATCACAAGAAAATTTTAGATTAGGGTTAACATCGATATCTTCTTGTGGAACAAGTTCCAAATTTAATAACAAAATCCAGGATAGAGGGTCAAATAATTCAGGATCAATTCTTTCGCATAGTTTTTTAAGATCAACATACCTTTGCTCAGATGTAGTACTCATATCAAACACCTAGTTATCTAAAACAAAACTAGGTAAGAGGTTTATATATTTTCGCCTTTATATGAGAAAATTTAGCATTATTTTGTTGCTACAACAAAAATAAATTCTCTCATATCTATGATTTCTAAGTTACTTTCACCAAATGCACGTTCAATCATCTTCTTAATTCGCTGTGGTGAAAATTGTGTAAGACTTGAAGTTCCTTTCTTTGGTACAAACAAATCAAATCCATGAGTCAGTTTATTTAAAGATTCGAATAGATAACTCTCAAATTCAACTATCTCAATGAAAACTGCTTTTCCTCCAGGCTCTAGAATCCTGAATACTTCACTGATTAATTCATTTGCTTGTTTTTCTTCTAACAACCCCAAAGAGAGTATAGACAATATGCGTTGAAGATAGTTAGATTTTAGGGGGATATTATCTGGTTGAGCTTTGATATTTTGATAGTAAGGTATAACCATATCTTTAGCGTAAGGCATAAGAATATTGAACCGATGAAGAAGATTAGCATCCACGGGTTTTACACAAGCATTACAACTTTCAGGTACTAAAAACTCTGGATTATTAGGACTAATTATACCGAAATCATTTTCTCTCCTACACCCCATTATCCCTACACAAAATTCATTTAAAACAGATATGAGTTCTTCAACCATTCCTTCAAAAATTGTGCTGATGCCCCAATTTAATGCTCTTTTGAGTTCGAACAGACCTTCTTGAGTGATTGAGAGGAATTTTTTGTAACCTTCGCCTTTAATTTCAGATAAAGCAACAAATTTATCTTCCTCAAGTCTGTCAAAAATAGCATAAAAAGAGCTCTCTGGTTTCGTTGAAATTTCAAGGTAATGAGATTTTAATCTATTAATCATTTCACCTTTATAAACAGGTTTTTGAGATTTTGTAAGAATTTTTAGAACTTCTAATTCTAACCAGCTGATAGAGAAGTATGTACTTGTTTTGTCATCTAATTTTTCCGATTCAATAGAAGGTGTATTCCTTTTACTCATTAAGCCACCTAGCATTGCTTCATTATATCTGAATATAAGATTTGTTGAATAAACAGATTAAAAAAATCTTGAAAATATTCAAAGGTATTACTGACGTTTCCTTTTAACAAACCATACTATTGCAGAGATTGAGACTAAACCTGTAATTACCCATACTGTATCGATAGGTACAGATACAATGTAATCTGTATATTCCATTTCGAAGATGTTTTCTACTTGAGTTCCATTCAGTAATTCATCGTAATAGCGAGTTGTTAGCCCTACGAGAGGATCAATTTCCAACTCTACAAAGAGTGTGTAATTTGTATTGTCAACTTCAAAGATATCTATTATTGTGAAGTTTACTACAAAGTTAACTCCTGTTACAGCGCTACTTACATTGAATAATTCAGTTTCTGCTTCAAATTCTTCTCTTATTGTTGTTATGTCACCATTGTTTACCTTCTCAATATGCCAGAAAAGAGGGAATCCAGATCCGGTGTATTTTTCTCCATCAACTTCTATTGTAGCATAAACTGAGTTAAGTTCTTCTTCAGAAATCGGTCCAGGATAAAGGTCATCTTTTAGCTGAACAGTGAAGTTAGAATCAACATCTAGAACGCTATAAACATCAACAGCTTCATTTGTATTTTCATTCTGTGTAACTATCCATGTGAAAGTTCCATTTTTCACCATTTTATCAGAATAATATAAACCATCCTCTGGTACAGCTGTAGCTAGGTTAGCAAATGCAATAATGAATACTAGAACGAAAGTAACCTTTAATATTTTTTTCAAAGTTGTCACCAATTTAACTATAAATTAATTCTACGAACTTTTCCACTCTTTTAAATTTTGCTTCTTTAACACTTCACAAATAAATAACCTATTTTCAATTCAAAATTGAAAGAGTTAGAAGGATGTTAAAGAAAATAAAAGGAAAAATAAATCATTTATAGCTTTTCTTCAATCCTAACTTTTACCTCTTCATTTTTTATTTTCTTGGCAATTTCTAGAGCTTTTCGTAATATCTCTTTCGCTTTATCTGTCTGTGTAGAAAGCATTTCTGTGCCTTGTTTTTCATAAATTCTCATCAAGTCAATATAACCATCAAGAGCTTCGTAAATTGTTATAGAAGCTTGATACTCAACTAAAGCTTTTTCCAAATCTTTCTCTTTTCTAATATCTCCTAGAATTTCTTTAAATAATCCTTCATAAAATGGATTATCTCTTTTTCTCGCAAGCTCTATTCCTGTATTTATACACTTTTGAGCCTCCTTTGGATTAATCGATTTATTGGCAAATGCAAGTTGATAGTACATGTAAATTTTTTGATCAAAATATTGAGGAGTAGTCTCTCCTTCAGATATATCTTCTATGAGCTTGATAAGTTTCTTCTGTATTTTTTCAGCTTTCTTTGAATTCTTTGTTAAGATATACAGAATTTGAGCAGAAATGTAATAGAAGTAAGCATTTATTTCCTTATTATCTTTTAGAAATAAATTACCTATCTCCTCATATAAATCAGAGGTATATTTCAGCTCATCATCACTAAATTTTTCGTGTTCTGAACCGTCTAATATCCCTTTTAAGCTATCAAAAACGTAATCTCCGGTGAGAACTTGTACATTATGAAGATTTCTCAAACCTTTGATGATATCAAAAGAAGATCTCTCAGAGAGTAATTCGTAGATTTTTCTAGCTTGATTTGATTGTTCAATAATTTGAGGAGGAGGTATTTTGAGTCTATATCTCAGAGCATTTCCAGAAAAGAGCAATAAAGTAGTTCTCTCAATTATTTCATCCAGCTTGAATTCATCTCTGATATTTGGGTGATCCTTTAGATACAGTTTCGAGCTATTTAAAATATTAAGAGCATCTTGATATTGAAAGCTCTCTAGCTGGAGCTTACCAAGTTTATAATCAACTCTCCCTAACCAAACATTTTCTCCTTTTTCTTCGAAGAACTTTCTTGCATCAATATATAAAGAAAGAGCTTGTTCTCGATCTCTTTCGCTTAGACAATTTGCAAAATAATATGTATTTTCAGCTACAGATTCTTTGTTCCCTAAATTTTCAGCTAATTCTATAGCTTGACTAAATACAACAGAAGCATCTTTGAAATCGAAATTAGTTAGATTAATCCCAAATGAAGTTAAACATTGCAATCGTAATTCATCGTCTCCTGATTTTCTAGATTCACTAACTGCTTGTAAACAAAATTCTGTAGCTTCACTGTGCCTATCTAATGTTTCCAGAAGACTAGCAAGATAGGAAGATATCTCAGCTGTTAATGAATGTGCTTCAAGCATTTTACTTTTATTCAAAATATCATTTATTTCTCTGATTTTTATTGATGGATCCGCATTTTCTAATTCGGAAAGTTTTCTCTTAAATTCTTCTTCAAGATTTTTTATCTCATCTTCAATTTTAGCTCCATAAGTTATGATAATATCCTTCTGGGAACTCTTTTCAATCGCTTCCTCAGGTATATCTTCCAAACCTGCCATATCATCAAATTCTTCAATTTCTAATGAAACTTCTTCAAAATCATTAAGATCCTCATATTCTTCATCTAAATCCTCTAGTTTATCAAGTTCTCTCTCTTCTGACATCAAATATCACTGAATTTGTTTTATAAAAAATAATATAGCATATCATTACTTATATTTATCCTAAAAAGTTAAATTAAATTAAGTATTATTTAAGCTAAAAATAGTGATTCTGTTGAAATTTAGAGTTTAATGAGTTTTGCTTGCGATATTTTTTATATAAGTTTAATTTTTTATATTTATATGAAGATTAAACTTGTCACAGATGCTTCTGCACTTCTACCTAAAAAATTCATGGAAGATGAAAAGATAGCATACTTTGAATCTGTTCTTGTGATTGATGGAGAATCTATAAGAGAGATAACTGAACTCAAACGTGAAGAATTTATAAATAGTCTTAGTACAGCAGATCCTTATCCGACAACTAGCCAAATGATGGCTCCAGACGCTTTAAAGGTTTATGAGCAAGCAATAAAGGATGGCTATGATGAGATACTCTACATAGGATTAACTCCATTAATTTCTAGTCAAATGAATGTTGCGAGATTAGCAGCAAAGAGTGTGAAAGGAAAAATCAAAATAACTCATTATGATACTGATCTTACTTGTGGTTCTC
>BPTM01000226.1 GCA_023705945.1 Candidatus Heimdallarchaeota archaeon | reverse complement strand
CCAAATGTGGGGTGTTCCTTTGAGCCCTTACTTTATTTGTAGAAAGAGGGGGTGAGAGATGAGATGAGGGACAAGCTTAGCCGGCAAAATCTTAAAAAGGAGTTTTTTCCAATGAGAAGGAAGTTATTGTTAATCCCGTTGGCATTGTTGTTAGCCATCAGCTTGGTTGCTATCGGCTGTCCGGCACCAGCACTAACGGGTCCAGAAGAAATTCGTATAGGTGCCCCTACGCCGTTGACGGGCATGTTTGCAGGGATTGGTCAAGGTCATTCGTTTGGGATAAGAGCGGCTGTTGAGGATATCAACAAACAAGGGGGGGTATATGTAGAAGAGTACGGACGTAAATTGCCCGTCAAACTGATAATCGTCGATAATGAAAGTGACATGCTAAAATCAGGAAGTCTTACCGAAGACCTTATTCTTCGCGATAAGGTACACTTGCTTGTAACACAGTTCATGCCTCTGCCGGCTCGCGAATGTGGTCTAGCTGACCAGTATAAGATCCCACATATTATTGGAGCTGGTCCTTTGGAACCCTGGCTGGGTATGCGGATGGAAGTAACGCCACATTGGCCATACACTTGGTTTACTGGTTTTGCTATAGCTATCCCAGCTGCACCGGGAGATTTTCGGCATGGTAAGCCCGGATATACCATACTTGATACATGGAAGGACATGCTGGATATGTTCGGCAACCAGACCAACAAGAGGGTGGGGGTGTTCGCCGTGGAAGATCCAGACGGCATAGGTTGGTACGGATTATTTCCTTCAGCACTAGAAGAATGGGGTTATGATGTTCTAGGTGAAGAAAGACATTTAGGCCTGTTTCCTCCTGGGACTACGGATTTTACCTCTATCATAAACGAGTGGAAAGATAGTGAGTGTGAAATACTCTGGGGGAATTGTGCTGGCCCTGAGTTTGGAACACTGTGGAGACAATGTCACGCCATGGGCTTTAGTCCTAAGACGGTTTTCGTTGCAAGAGCAGCACTTACGTATTTAGATATAGCTGCCTGGGGCGGTGATCTACCAAACGGTGTCGGTACAGAGCTAAAGTGGGACCCATCACTGGTAGGTTGCCTCGGTATTGGTGATACTACTCCACAATCGCTCTTTGAAAGATGGCATGAAGAGACAGGTCAACCACTAGACCGGGGTATAGGAGAAAGTGGCTATCGTCCAATGCAAGTCCTATTTGATGCCATCGAAAGAGCAGGCACACTTGACGGAGATGCGGTTAGCAAAGCCATAGGGGAAACCGATATGATGACGATTTGTGGCCGTGTAAAGTTTGACCCAGAGGAACACTTTAGCCGAGGGCCGCTCTTTTTTGGCCAGTGGCAGAAGACTGACAAACCAGAGGTATGGGAGTGTCCAATAGTCTTTTCCACCCATGACTTCGCACCTGTGACGGCTGAGCCGATGTTCCCTATCCCTTACGATTAAACCGCGAAAAGAAGGTGGTGTGCAGCTAATCATATGAATGGATGCAAGATGGGGACAGAGCGTACCTATGGTGGTATGCCACCTTCAAGATGAAACCCGGGAAAAAGGAGGATGTCGACATGTCTGAAGTAAAGTCTACCTGGGCGCACCCGGGTCATTGGCCATACCCGATACTCTACAAGGAGCACAGTGAGGTCAGTACAGATGTGTTAGTTCTCGGTGGCGGGCTAGCTGGATGCTTTGCTACCTTGGCGGCGGCGAAAAAGGGCTTGAATGTCACCGTAGTCGACAAGGGTCATATGGGGAGGAGCGGCTGCGCAGGAGGAGGGATTGACCACTGGCCGGATTGTTGTGTTCCCGGTGTGAGCAAGGTAAGTCCTGAGCAGTTGGCGAAGGCACGCAGTGAGAATCATGATGGGTATGCCCTGGAGGAGCATTTCTGTATTAGTGCCAGGGATGGTTGGGACAGGCTTCTAGACCTCGAGAAGTTAGGCATAAAGATTAGAGATACGGAGGGTGAATACAGGGATTCAGTTGCCAGAGACCCAGAAAGCGGAATTCTGTTTGTCTATGACCTGGTGAGTAAGAATCATATAACCTTCTGGGGAGCAGGACCACCTAGGAAGCCAAAGCAAGGAATGAATTATGCCATGCGCAGGGAGGCCGAACGATTAGGTGTGAAAATCTACGATGGCGTATATGCTACAAGCTTATTGACTGAAGAGGGTAAGCAAGGTGGGAGGGTGGTTGGAGCAACCGGAGTAAATGGGCAAACTGGTGAGTTCTACGTGTTTAAGGCAAAAGCAACTGTAATCACGACTGGTTGGGTAACACGGCTTTGGTTCTACGCCGGAAATGAATGGAGTAGCGGATGGGGCTATCAGGGTTTTGGTGCATCGTCAAACGTAGGCGATGGCATGGTGATGGCACTTAGAGCTGGAGCAGAGTTAATGAACATGGAGGCATCCATGCCATCCCCTGTTTCGTTCGGTAGCTGTGCAGGCCCAATAATAGGCGTATCAGGTTTAAACGACAAGAAAGGAGATAGTGTTTGGCCGGCGACGGTGATCGATTCCACGGGCAAACCAATACCTCTCCGCCCTGCTCATGGGCGATCAGTGGGATGTATTCCTTTCTATCTCGGGCCGGGAGGGCTAGACAAGCCAGAAGGCGAAGCCCTGATAAGGCTCATAAAGGAAGGAAAGATTGTCCCGCCGCTTTATCTCGATACTCCTTCCCTTTCACCTATGGAGGTGAGACGGATATTAGAGGTCAACCTCGGTAACGAGGGGGGTTGGGTTGAGACCAGCGTAACAACAGGGGAAGATGGGACGAGGGTAGTCGATGCGGATAAAGAAATGGTAGAAGTACAAGACCCATATATTCCCCGATATGGTCGAGAAATGAAATGGGGTGTGCCGGCGGTGGTATCTCGATCGACATTGATGGTAGGACTTCTCTGGAAGGTCTGTGTGCCAGCGGCGATATCACTCCTGGCAGTACTGGTGCTTCAGGTGCAGGTGTATTTGGATGGAGAAGTGGTAATAGTGCCGCCGATTATGCAGCCAAGGCGGCTGAGCCTTTGGTAGACGGGAAGCAGGTGGAGGCTGAGAAGGCTCGTGTCTATGGCCCCATAGAACGGAAGGGGGGAGTTACCTGGAAGGAGTTGAACCTCGCCATCAAATATATTATGACCACTTATTGCAACGAATTTAAAAATGAGGGGATGCTGAAGGAGGGGCTAGCGGCCTTTAAGGAGGTCAGAGAGAATGAAGTGCCCAAGCTTTGCGCTGCGAACCCACATGAATTTATGAGGGCTGTGGAGACCTTGGGCCTTATCGACTTAGGAGAAGTAATCTTGCATTCATCATTAGCGCGTAAGGCAAGTAGCAAATCTCTTGGCTTCTTCAGATTGGATTACCCTGAACTGGACCCGCCAGAATGGTGCAAATGGGTCACGGTCAAAATGGAAGAGGGAGAGATTAAAATTGGAACTAAGCCCATCAAGCACATGGAGAAGAAATGAGATGGTAATGTCGACAGTAAGCTGGACACCGGTAGTGATTGACTCTGAAATCTGTACTGGATGTAATGGGTGCGTAAAGGTATGCAGTAACGGTGTGCTCTTACCAAATCCAGAAAAGGGTAAGCCTCCAATAATAGCTTATCCCGATGAATGCAACTGTGCTACCTCTGGGATGTCCCTAAGGTGGATAGCCCCTTGTGCAATGGATTGTCCTCTATACCAAAAGGGAGCAATCAAGGTATACATTCCCTATTACTTGAGACAAAGGACAAAACCCAAGAAATAAGTCAGCGTGTAAGGTTGAGAGCCCTTCGGCTTTATTGGGGGTGAGAGGGAAGGATAATAGATAAAGGGGGATAATAAATGAAAGCATATTGTATGAAATGCCGCGTCAAGAGGGAGGTTTGTGCTAAATCAGCACCACCAGAAGCAAAAACTCTAAAAGGTGCTTTACTCGGCTTTGGATTCCCGCTCAGGAGAAACCGATTGACAAGAATTAAAATAAATGAGCCAAAATAAGAAAGGATGATTTGAACATGCGATACGAAGCTCGTTTTGTTGTAGATCCTCATGTCCATATAACAACATTATACAAGCCGGCAGGGGCAAAAAGCCTGGAACTAGAAGCCAAAGGGCTCTGGACGGGGCTAAATGGGGAGGTCGAGCCTTTTGATAACTCGCCTCTTTGCCTTTACGACATGGAGCGGTACGGCGTTGATATGTGCCTTCTTAAACCAAGCATGATTGGTACGACCAATGAGGCGCAGGCTGCGCTGGTGGATAGATATCCCGACAAGTTCCGTGCCTTCTGTGCCGACCAGACACTAAAGCTCAAGGTGTGGCGAGAAGAGGCGAAATGGACCCTCAATGATGCTGCCGACGAGGTAGAGAAAGCGCTAAAGACCGGTAAATACGTTGGTATCGGTGAGTTCGTTCCCAGGGATACTAATCCGAAGAAAATATATACCTTCAAGGAACGTTTAGATGAGTACCGCACGTTTGCCGAGCTGGCGAAGAAGTACGGTGTTACTATGGATTTTCATGACTTTGCCTGGGGCTATGAGTGGGACCCCTACCAGCTACTAGCCCGAATTGCTGCGGAGTACCCTGATGTGCCCATCATTTTCTGCCATTCTGGATACTCGATAGGAGGCTACGTGATGGGGGCCAACGTTATCCGAAAGGCATGCGCCGTAGCCGGGACTGCTATTGGGGGCGGTGGGAAAAATATCTATCTGGAGACAGGCACCTGGCCGGCCGAGTTCTTTGAGATTGCGCTGAAAGACCCGAACGTTGGGGCACCCCACCTCATCTGGGGAGGAGACTATGGTCACGTCCCCCAGTACATCGTCGCCAATCCGGGAAGGGAACCATCAAGCTTCTCAAGCTCGATGAAGAGGTGGCCGCCTGTACCTTATTACCATATTGACTGGTGGGGTTGGGCTCTCCACCAGATACACAAAATCAGAGACTGGGTGACTCAAGATGAGATAAATCTTATTCTGGGAGGAAACGCAGCCATGGTATTCAAGCTCCCGGTGCCCTTCGAGCGAATGTTCCTGTCAGGGAGACCTGACATCTGGGGCGTCGACTGGGAGAAATCCGTACCTTATATTCCTAAAGACCAGGTCATTAATCCAGATTAATAATCCCTGAACAACATTTCCTCTTTAGTTCGAAAGAATAGAAAGCTTATTACAAGAGGATAAGGAGGGTGTTATGTGAACTTTAATAATTATTCGGACAAATCTAATTCTTTAAGGGAGATAAAATGAAAAGCAAGAAATTATTGGTGTTATCTGGAACCATCTTGATAGCGGTGATATTGGTGGTAATGCCCCTCATGGCGGCTTGTCCTAAGCCAGCACCACCAGCGGAAGCAAAAACACTAAAAATAGGCTGTTTACTCGACTTTAGCTTCCCACTGACGGTGCAATGTAAACGAGAGCTGGAAGCCATTGTGCCGGAATTCAATAGAAAAGGCGGGCTGGTCATCCAGGGACAAAGGTACAACATTGACCTAATCATTTACGACAGCAAGGGGAGTTCCGAAACAGCACGAGCTGCTGTAGAGAGGTTGATTTACCAGGACAAGGTCAAATTCATACTTGGGGATGACACGACTGATTCATGGTTTTCCATTACTGAAGAAAATAAGGTATTAGTGGTTTGTACTAATCCTGTTCCGGCGGTGCGCGCTCCGGAAAATAAATATGTGTTCCAGGCATCATCGCTAAACACGATGTCGCTGGTGTCATGGGCATGGTTTTCCGAAGCCCACCCCGAGGTGAAGACTGTGGGGGCGATATTCGTAGATACGTCGGGAGGACATGCTGAAGCTGGAAACCTGAAGCGCTTGTGTGACATATTTGGCCAGAAGCTATTGGATGTAATCTTCTATCCCGCTGGCACCACCGATTTTAGTGCCATTGCCACTAAGTTGAAGACTCTAAATCCGGATGTGTTTACCACGTGCGCTGGTGGTCCGGTACAGGATGCACTTTCCATGAAGGCAATGCGTGAGTCTGGTTGGGATGGGCAATTCTTCCTCTATGTTACGCTTAGTCCAGGAAACATCGAAAGGGTAATTTCGCTGGATTGGGTGGAAGGATTACTTGGTTCTGTAACTGGCGTCGAGATGCCTTCACCGCCACCAGTTTCCCAGGAATTCAGAGACATATATATCGCCAAATATGGTGAGTGGGATAACCCGGAGATTCTGCACGTGAATAACTGGTATCTGCTGATAGCAGCATTAGAGCAAGCTCAAAGCCTTGACGTGGACGAGGTCGCTGATTTGATTAGTAGTGGTATGAGCTTCGTGACACCACAAGCACATGCCGTTACAATCAGCCGCCCGGACTTGAACAACCCCAGATGCGTTGATAGTCTGTATGAGGTTAATATAGGCAAAATAGTAGGGGGTAAGTTCGAAATGGTGCAGAATATACCTATAGAGAAAGGGCGTGAATATCTCAACATTTTCTTTGGCAAGTGACCCACACAGCTTGAGATATGAGTGTGGAATACCGCCCTTATTATAAAAGGAGATGACCAAGACGAGTGAAGCTAAATATGCTCAAGTGATGGAGTGG
>BPTM01000225.1 GCA_023705945.1 Candidatus Heimdallarchaeota archaeon | reverse complement strand
TTCACGTGACTGGAGTTCAGACGTGTGCTCTTCCGATCTATCGCATTCATTATATATTTTTATCCAACTCAACTTTTTCTTTTTTTTACTAACACCTGATTTGCTTCTTTAAATCTTCAATAGTGCAATAGGATTCCTTTTCTATGACCTTCTTACCCTTCTTGTTAGGTCTCCCTTATTGTAACTATGGTTATTAGAAAGAAGAGATAATGTTCTAATAAGGTAGGTTAAAAATATATAATGAATGCGATTGATATGAAGAAAGAAATGCAAAAACTACTATTTGATCTACCTACTCGAATTGAAACAGAAAGATTAGTTATTAGAAAATATGAGAAAGGGGACGGAAAAGGGTTATACAATTTACTAGAACGAAATAATAACCGAGAGTTTCTAAAGGATCATGTAGATGAGGCAAGCAATGTTTATACCATAGAAGACGTTGAAATTCGCATTCGTTCATTATCCGCAGATTTTACTACTCGAAGCCGATTTGTTATGGGGATTTGGTTAAAGGAAACAAATGATTTTATTGGAAATATTTGGATTGAACCTAAAAAATGGGAAGTACCATCATTTGAGATTGGATATTATCTCGACCAAGGTTACACAAAGAAAGGTTACGCAACAGAAGCTGTAAATCAGAGTATGAATTATGTATTTAATGAATTGAATGCATACAAAATCATACTGATTACAAGAGACACAAATGTAGAAAGTATTAAACTTGCAGAAAGGCTGAATTTCACTAAGGAAGGTCACTTGAGAGAATGTAATATTAAAGAAAACAAACGTTTTGGGCTGCTTTATTATGGAATGTTAAAATCCGAATATGAAGAAATTTAAGAAAAATCTTGAAATCTTTAAAATAGCTAAATCAAACATCCCCTTCCTTCATTTTTATTGTTCCATCAAAGAACTTGTGAAATCCTTTTGGTAAGTCTTTGTATTTTATCTTACTTAAATGTGGAGACATATCTGCTGAGCTTTTCGAATTCCAGAAAAGCACAACTTCATCTTTTGATACTTTATTTTTCTGACAATAGTCTATCAAACCCCCAAGTGTTTTACCAGTATATGTATATTCCAACTTTAGTTCATCTTTCTTAGCAATATCAATCGCCTCTAATGCTTCTTTCGTTGAAGCTCCATATTGACCCCCAAAGTAAGAATGATCTATTATCAGTCTATTTTCTATTTCTCTTGAAACATCAGGTATAGAAACATCTTTGCTCCTCATTATTTCCAGAGCTTTTTTAGCTAACTCGATTGTATTTTGTTTAGAACTTCTAGCTGGATCTGTTACACCTATCCCCACAACCTTTGTCTTTACTTGAGCTAGTTCCAAACCCAATACCAAACCGGCACAGGTAGCAAGAGATCCTACAGTAACAAACAGCTTATCAGGTTCAGGTATGATCTTTTTCTCTATTTGCTCTTTAAGTTCAAAGGCAGCATTAACAAAGCCAAGCGTCCCCAAGGGTGAACTAGCTCCAAGCGTAACAAAATATGAACTTCTATCCAAAATTAATTTAATCTTCATAGCAAGTTTTCTATGGAATGGATTTCTCATCAGATGAAGTTTAGCACCAAAAAAGTGATGACAAAGAAGATTTTCTCTTACACCTTCAGAAAGCGGTTGTTCTAATACAAAGAGATGGGTACTTAAACCAAAATCCCTTGCAGTAACGGTTGTAGCTAGCCCATGGTTGGTCCCAATGCTTCCTAAGGTAACTATTGTCTTTTTTCCTTTTTTTAAGATGTCTGCAAAAACAAACTCGTATTTACGTGGTTTATTTCCTCCATATATGGTGTGTGTTAAATCATCTCTCTTAACCCAAATATCCCTTTTGAGAGTTTTACTGGTTTGCCCCATTTTATGAACTGGGGTGGGAGAAACAATAATGGAGACCCAAGGGATATTGGTTAACTTTGGATACTTCTTAAACAGAGGTATTTCTTTAACCATCTATATCATGAGCTCTAAATAAAACATGTTCTTGAACTTTTTCAAATAAAGTTACCAAAAACAAACATTATATTTTACTCCAATAAACTATCTTTGTTGAGAATATGATTGTGTTACCCCTGTCTGATTAATGATGTTATCATAAGAGGCTGATTCTCAACACTCTCTACTTTTTTGACAAAGTAAAAGAAGAACTGGAGAAACTTTGATAATAGTACAAAACTTATTATCTTCATTTTAAGTATTGAAAACAGATTTATTTGTTGGAAAGGTTCTTTGATGCCGACTATTGTAAAATATGAAAGAGGGGTTAAATTAGTTAGAAAACCTGAGAATATTTCCTTTGTAGCTGATCCTACCACAAACACAGCATCACATGGAAGTCATGCAACTTTCATAACACATGCTCACACTGATCATTCCATAGCTTTTCCTGTTGCAGCAACTAAAGTTTTTTCCACAAAAATAGCTAGTGAGTTGTACGAAAAACTAACCACAAAAAAACCAAAGAATACACATCACCTTAATTTTGGGAAGACACAGAAAATAGAAGGCATAGAAGTGAAATTCATTCCAGCTGGTCATTTATTAGGAGCAGCACAAATATTATTCTACTTTCCTGACATGACGGTTTGTTATACCGGTGATATTAGTACAGATGAGATGATAACTGTACCTAAAGCCACAATCCCAGACGATGATATTGATATTTTGATTACCGAAGCAACTTATGGAACTAAAGATCTATATTTTGATACAAGAGAAAGGACAAAAATAACCCTTCTAAAATGGATTGCAGGAAACTTGAAAGAAAAACGCACTCCAATCATTAATTTAGGTCATCTTGGTGCAGCACAAGAGATTATTGCTTTCCTAAATGGCATGCTTTCGGTGGATATTCTTTGTGATACTAGAACCAGTAGAATAAACCAGACTTACAAGAATAATAATGTTCCATTAAGCTGGGAAAATTTTGAAGAGATTGATGTAAATATATTTGAGCCAGAAAACACTGTTGTGCTTCTACCACGTGCATGTATTAAACTTCCTTCCTTTTTAGACGGCTATAAAATTTCAAGAGGGATGGTAACTGGACAAGCAGCAAGATTCGCTTACAGAAAATTCGATCAAACATTTCCTTTTTCCATGCACGCTAATAGTCAAGAACTTGTTAATTATGTTGAGAAAATCAAACCAAAAAGGGTGTATACTCTATATGGGTTCGATTCTGAACTGGCAGCGTTAATTAGACATCAATTAAAAATTCCGTCTAGACCTTTAAAACTTGCAGAGAAAAAACCAACGTTAGATGAATATCTAAACAAAAGCAAATAAAATAGAGTTTGAGAAAAAGGAGATTACAATAAATATTCGTCTTCTTCTTCGGTTTTTTCTGTCGATTTTTCAATCACTCGAACCGCATCACCAGATATTTTTACAGGAATTTGTAAATCCATGGCTAGAAGTTCAACAGTTACTTCTTCTTTTCCTACGTTTATATCTGTGACTCTTGCTCTTGATCCTTTGAATGGTCCACTAATAACCTCAACAATGTCATAAATATCTACGCCCTCTATAACAGGTCTTGGGATTAGAAAATGGTCTAGTTGATCGATTGGAATTTCTTCAGCTCGAGAAGCTCTAGGTCTTTTACGAACATGTCTCATTCCTTCTACTAGAATTTCTACTTCATCTATTGATTCAGCTTCAACAAAGATATACCCTTTTAACCCTCCGGGCACTAACACAGAATAGATTTTAAGATGGGGGCGGAGTTCAGCTCTACGGGCTAAGTGTTCACTTAAAGATTGTTCTTGACCCATTGTTGTTCTAAGAGCATATATCGGCATATTATCACTTCTTTTTATGCAATTGCACTTATAATCGCATTAAATAGTAAGCTAAGTACGTATCCAATTGCTCCAATTACTACTACACCTATTGCACTCATTTTGGTTGTAATTGATAATTCTCGCCTAGTTGGAAGTTTAGCGTGACGTAGTAAGCGTCTGCTACTAGAAATGAAATCTCTTGTTTTGATTATAACTTTACTCATCGGTTCTTCCTCACAAACGTAATGTAATTGCTGATTTTTTAATTGTTCTGTTGATTAACCTCATTTATATTTCAGATGCTTTTAGTAAATCTTCATATTTTCCTGCATCAATTTCCTTTTGAACATCACGAGTGTCTTTACCTTCACAAGTTACACCCATACAAACCATTGTGCCTAGAATTTCTTTGCATGCTGCACTCAGAGTAGTGGCTGATAAATCGTTCCATTTAGCTTTTGCAGCGTCAATTAATTGTGGGAATGTGATATTACCTACTATCTCTTGATTTGGCATTCCTGATGCTTTAGCTACACCTGCCGCTTTAAGAACAAGGGCAGAAGCGGGAGGAATACCTATCTCAATTTCAAAGGATTTTAATTTTTTATTTACGATTACTTTTACTGGAACTTTCATTCCTTGGTAAGCTTTTGTTTTATCGTTGATATCATCAACTATTGCTTTAATATTAACTCCAAGTGGACCTAATGCCGGACCCATTGCTCCTCCAGGAGAAGCTTTTCCGCCTTCCACAAGCAAATCCACTGTGATTATGTCAGCGCTCATTTTTCTATTCCTCTTAATATATTAAGTGCAAATCAGAAGCATATTATACTGTACTTAAAGGTAACGATTTTTAACCAAAGATGCAAAACATAATCAAAGAGATTACATTTCACCCTAGAGTAAAAGGTAGGAGGGTGAGAGGCTTTTTTTCTTTAATCAAAATGTTTATAATAAAAGCTTAAAGATTTGAGAACGTAAGGATTTGGAGCAGTAACAATGAGTTCGAACAAACCGATGGACATATTAAATCAAGCTCGAGAAAGTAGAGTTCTAATCCGACTAAGGGGAAATCGTCGTATGAGAGGAATTCTCAAAAACTATGATATTCACTTGAATCTCACTCTTGAAGATGCTGAGGAAATTGGTGAATCTGGTAGTAAGAAATTAGGAGACATTATAGTTCGTGGTGATAATGTCATTATGATTAGTCCCCCACCCAAATAATTAGCTGGAAGTAGAAAAACATGACAAAAGGAACACCATCATTCGGCAGACACAATAAGAGATCTACACACATAGTTTGTAGAAGATGTGGCAGGCACTCTTTCCATAAACGTCACAAGGAATGTGCATCTTGTGGATTTGGAAGGTCAAAGAAAATCCGCAATTATGCTTGGCATAAGCATTAATTGGTTTTAGATGTAATTTGGTCTCCAGTTGTTTATATTGGAGATAAAAAAAGTGGGCCGGTAGATCAGCTTGGAAGATCGCTTCCTTGGCATGGAAGAGGCCGCGAGTTCGAGTCTCGCCCGGTCCACCATTCTCTTTTGAGCCATTACAAACGCTTTCCTGTGCAATGTTGACTGCATATCTAGAATGCGAAGAATAGTTATATTGGCTTCTTAAATAATACTTATATATTTAGATTGCAATTTTAGAGTTATGAAAAAGTCTTACGATGAGAACCTAGCGAAGCTCATGTCTGAGGCACGTGATTTATTTAAAAGTTCTAACTTTTCTGAATCCGCAAGAAAATATTGGGAAGCAGCAAAAAGTCAAGAAGCAGCTAGTGGACTTGCGCAAGCAGAAGATTTGTATAATGAAGCTATAAAAAATTTCATTCGAGCTTCAGAAGATAACAAAGAGAAGAAACAGTATCGTTTGAGTGCTCAAAATCTATTTCATGTAGTCATGATTTTCAAGAGACTTGGATCGATAGATGATTGGAAAGCTGCAACTATGGCAGTAGTTGATGATCTAGTTAATGCGGCACAAGAATATCTGTTATGGAATGAATATGACAAAGGGATAATTTTGGTATCAACAGCTTGTTTCTTCTTGTTTTCAATTGAAGAATTTCAAACAGCTGAAAAATACTACACACAATATATTGAACAGATTAAAGATGATCCTGGATTTACCCGAGCTCAACAGATTCTTTTTGCGGCAGGTCACGCTATTCAAGCAGTAAAGAATCTAGATACCAGCTCTCTTCTAAATGCTCAGCAACTTGTTGGAACTCACCTTAAACCAGGACTAAGTCAAATAACAGGAGATTTGTTCTTTCCTGCAATTGATGATGCTGTAGACACCGTTGTAAAGATTTTCCGTTCTAAAATTAAACTTCCAAAGATTGTTCCTGAGCTTAATATTTCTCGTGATTTAGTGTTGGGAGAACCAACAGACCTCTCCATTTTCATTGAAAATGTAGGAGAAGGAGATGCAATTAATTTAAGTTTTAGCTTCAACATTCCAGAAGGCATTGAAATTATAGATGGAAACAAGGAATTTTCTGTTGAAAAATTACTACCTCAGCAGAAAACTGAACATAAGCTTATAATTAGATGTATGTCATCAACAGGTGAAATGACTCATGAACTAAGTGTTACCATTACTTTTTATGACCAATTACAAACCAAACAAACTATGATGATGGGTCCTTATGATTTAATTTTCCGAGAGAAAAGCCTATCAAAAGAGCATAAAGATACTCTTGACGCATTAGCTGAGCAAAACGAAGCAAATCACACAAAGTGTTTTGATAGTAAAATTCTTCCAAAAGAAGCATGTGATGTGATGTTTGAATTGATTTCCTCAATTATAAAAGAATCCAAAGAAAAACTTACGACAGAAGAGTTTGAAACTGTTCTTACAAACATTCATAACATCAATAGAATATATGAGACTATTAATAAAATCACAAGCGATGAATTTCTAGCACCAATTCGTGATGTTCAAGAAAAGGAACTAACAGAAAAAATTGAGAGTGCTATAGAATTAAAGAAAGAAGAATGGAACAGTGAACTTGAAGCCATCAAAACTCAGTTAGCTGAAGAACATCTCAAAGATAAAGAAGAATGGAAACAATCGTTTGAAGATGAAAAAGTTGAATTAGAAAAACAAAAAGAAGAAGAGTGGAAGGAATTAAAGGAAAAGCTCGTACTCAAACATACAGAGGATATTAAGGAGTTTGAAACTGAACTTATAGAGCAGAAGGAGCAAGAGATAGAAGAGTTAAATAAAAAATTGGAACAAGAAATGAAGAAAGCTCTTGAAGAACAAGAAGCGGTTTTACGTGATGAATTTCAACGACTTCTATCAGAATCACAAGGCAAGAAAAGAAGATAATTGTATAATCTCACTTTTTCCTTTTTTGTATTTTAAGTGTTTTTTCAGAAGTATCTATTGTAATGGTATCACCAGTTTCTACCATACTGAAAAGATCTTTATCTGGCAAATCTACCAGTGGGATATCTGCTAATATCGCTCCTGCAATCACTATTGTTTCAGCTTCTTCTGTTACTAGTGCTAACGGAGAAACATTGTTTACTTTCAATCCATAGATTATGTAAGAACCCACTGTTGAACCTCTTCCTCTTGGAAATACAAAAATAGTATCTTTGAGGCTTTTTCCGTATATTGGACTTTCTGAATCTATTATTTTCCCAGTTTTAGAGTCAACATCTCCCAAGAATGAGATAGGATCAGGAGAAAACAATACAGACCCAGTAACCTTTCCTTCAACAATTGGGCGAATTCCAATTTCCATTATTCTGTAACCTCCTTCATAATTGAATCGATTGATAGAAGCTTCACCATTGTAGTTTTAGCTCTACTAAGATAGTGTGCTGCTTTTGTTGAGTTAGTAATTATGTTTCGGAAGTTCTCAACTACAGAAGGAGATACGACCATACAAGTATCAGTGTATACTTTGATTCCTCTAGATTCAAGATTCGTCAACAGTGAATCAGTAGCTATAACAGTTTTAATTTTATTAGAAGTAAATATCCAGAATTTTATACCTTTCTTCATCTGTCTTGATTGTAGAGTATTTGAAATTAATTTTATATCCTCATAGCTTGCATGTGGACACCCTATTGCAACGAGATCAGCACCTTCACTTATTTGGTTAAAATGGTGATAGATCTCTTTTTTATTCGATTCTGTAAACTCTATTTTTTCCTCAACGTTTTCAATATCAACCGATTTACTTTCTGGAGTTAAGTCCTTTGCATGGTAAAGAGCAACACTGCCTGAGGCAGCTAATGCTGCAGCTAGTATCTTAGCTTCATTTATGCTTAAGCTTTGAACATTGGCAAAATAAGGAATTAAACCGTGAAACTTCTTACCATACCAGTAACCAAGGGCAGAATAATCTGAAAAACTTTCTAAGTTGGTTTTTACATCCACCAATATTCTGGGATTGCGATTTTCAGTTATGTGTAAACCATAATTAGCGGTTAAACCAGTAATAGCAGAAGCCAATGAAGAAGGAGCACCTTCTCTATTCGTTCTAGCGCCGTAAAAACTGTTAGCAATTGAGACAGCTGATGATTCGCTCCATGCTAGATGATCACCATAAGAAGGAGCGTGTCCGATTAAATATGGAGCACATGTGAGAGTAGGTTTAATCCCCAAGCCTTCATAGAATTTCACAATTCTAAATTGCTTTTCTGCAAAATCTTCACTAATTTCCATCTCTCTCCATTTTTCCATGTCCATTCCCGCAGGGTTCAACCAGGTAGGAACTTTGACCTTAACATCGTCTTTTGATAATAGTTCAAAAAAGGAAAAAATTGATTCCCCTACAGTCAAATATGAAACACCAGCAACTTGAGCGTTTGTTATTGGAATCAGTTGCTCAGCATTATAAACATCTCCTATTTTTACAATCAATTCCATGCTCTTAGCTATTGCCTCTCCTTTCACACCAGATAGCATTTCTTCTTGCTCTTTTGTAAGAAACATAATCATCTTCTCTCTTATTACCATGCATCTAAATATTTGGTTCGTTAATGTATGAGCAATGCTTAGCTAAAGGACAATCATTACATCTAGGATTGGTTTTGAAGCAGTGTTTTTTCGCATGTTCAACAATTAAAGCATGGTATTCATTGTATAGTTTGGTATCACTTGGTAAAATTTCCATAAATACTCTTTGGAGTTTCAAATAATCTTTACCCTCATAGTATCCTAATCTCTGAAAAATCCTGAATGAGTACTCATCTATAACAAAGTAAGGTTGTTCAAACCAATATAACAAAATAGAATCAGCTGTTTCATATCCTATTCCTTTGATTGATAGCAGAGCATTTCGATCTGGTTGGGGGTCTTTTATCAGTAAATTAATTAGATTTTTCAGTGTTCTAGCTTTTGCTTTATAATACCCGCTCGATTGGATAAGTTTTTCCAGTTTTTCCAATGAAATCTTCTTTAAGCATTCAACATTCAAGCAACCTGCTTCTTTTAAGTGTTCAATCGCTTTTTCAACATTATGCCAATTTGTCTGTTGAATTAATACTGCACCAATAGCTATTTCTATTCCTTCACCTGGCCACCAACCTTGAGAACCATAATATTCGAATAATAAATTATATATCTCTTCAAGATTGATTTTCATTATTACTATGGACTTGAATACATAAAAAAACTTATTCCAATCAATTTAATGAATCTGTTTTAATTAAGTCATCTCAAACTTTAAATTTGAGCTAAGAAAGGTTGTTTTGAATAGCTTGAGCACTGAAAATCTTGACTCTGAGATGGAGGTAAACTGCCCTGTTTGTGAAAGTAAGAACACAAAAGTTGTACAAAAGATACTGGATTTTCCTCACTTTCCTCAAATGTGGTTCTACAATCTAAGTTGCGCTGATTGTCATTTCAAGTACAATGATTTCATAAATCTGGCAGTTGATGAGCCTATTAGATATACATATCTAGCAGAAAACAAAGATGACTATACTTCCAAAATTGTCAGAAGTTCAAATGGAACAATCAGATTTCCAACCATTGGTGCAATCTTGGAACCA
Organism: Candidatus Heimdallarchaeota archaeon; assembly: GCA_023705945.1. Classification (GTDB taxonomy): domain Archaea; phylum Asgardarchaeota; class Heimdallarchaeia; order Heimdallarchaeales; family Heimdallarchaeaceae; genus UBA460. Next base: position 19,803 of record BPTM01000225.1, on the reverse strand, counting down.
GGTCCTAAAGCTGATGGTTTCATAACTAATATTGAAGGAATGCTTAGAGATTTTCAAGGAAAGGCAGAGTTTTTACTGCGGGATGCCACAACTGAAGAGGAAATTAATCGAATAAATGAATTCATTAAAATGATTGATGAATATATAAATAATAATCTACCAATAGAAATAGTAATCGAAGATCCGTTCGGTAATTCTTCTCTCATACCTTTTAGTCAGTCTAAATTAAAGAAGCAACGACTAAGCCAAGAAGAAGCAGAAAAACTGAAAACAGGTCTCATGATTTTTGAAGACGTACAAAATACGTCTAAATAGTGTAAGGAATTGTTATGTCAATAACGCTTACTGAAACAGACACAGAAAGTTGGGGTGAATCAACTATATTTGCTGATTTTCACATACATAGTTGTTTTAGTTATGCAACCTCAAAAAACATGACTATCCCTATGATTTCAAAGCTAAGCGATATAATTGGTTTGAATCTTATAGGTACTGGAGATATTCTTCATTCAAAATGGAGAGAGCATTTGAAGGAATACTTGAAGGTACATGAAGAAGGGATTTACGAGTGCAAAGAAAAGCAGAAGGTAATGTTTATTCCCACAGGTGAAATTGAGGATGAAGAAAGCATCCATCACCTTTTTTTCTTACCAGATATTGAAACCGCTGACGAGTTATCTTCGATGTTTGAAAGGCGGTACAATATTGAAATGAACAAATATGGAGGTAGACCTATTTTGCAAGTTAATGCAGAAGAGTTGGTTGAGATCATTCATGATTATGGAGGGATTATTGGTCCAGCTCACGCTTTTACTCCTTTCAAAGCTATCTTCCGTTCAAATAGATATTCTAGCCTTAAGGAATGTTATGGAGATCAAGCGAGTAAAATAGATTTTGTTGAATTAGGATTATCAGCAAATAGTCAAATGGCTGATCAGATATCAGAGCTCTGGAATTATACGTACATAACTAATTCTGATAGCCACTCACCAAACCCAGGGAAAATGGGAAGAGAATGTAATGTCATTGAAATTGATTCATTAAATTATTCTAGCGTCACAAATATTCTCAGAAGAAAGGATTTGAAAAAAATTATCGCAAACGTGGGTTTGGAACCTAGATTAGGCAAATATCACAGTTCTTTTTGTTTTAAGTGCAGAAGAAGAATTAGATACGATGAAGAACCCAAGATGACTTTTAATCAAAACTTCATTTTCTTTGACTTAAAAGTTCAGGAAGAGTTGATTGAAGATATAATAAGCAAGAAAAAACGATGCCCTGTTTGTAATGGTTTGCTAAAATTGGGTGTAAAAGATAGAATTAATTCAATTACTACAACTAAAAAAGAGAATAAAAATCGCCCAAACTATCATAACATTGTTCCAATTCCAGAGATATTAGCGGAGATATTCAAAATAAAGAGTACACGCGCAAAAAAGGTTAAAACAGCATACAAGGAGATAACATCTAAATTTGGCAGTGAGTACGAGATTTTGCTTGAAAAGCCTATTTCAGAAATTAAAAGATTCAATTTGACTTTAGGGGCGGTCATTGAAAAAATGAGGGAAAACAAGTTGGAAATCATTGAAGGTGGGGGCGGCATTTATGGAAAACTAAAACTTCCCGCTGATTAGCAGGAATGTTTTACATCTGATTTATTGGCAGTTATTTCTTCTTTTAGATCATTTAAGGTAATTTTTACATCTAATGCAGAAACACCCAATCCTTCCTCATAAACGAAGAAAGGGTTAATATCTAGTTCTTGAATTTCACTGAAGTCATTTACCAACAACGCTATTCTCAAAAGTGTATCAATTACTGCTTCTATATCCGAAGGAGCTTCACCACGTACACCTTTCAGAAGGGTGTAGACCTTAGTTTTTTCAAGCATCTTCTTTGCCTCCAACTTTGATAGTGGGGCTAAACCAAATGCAACATCTTTGAAATAGTTAGTATAAACTCCACCCATTCCTACCATAACTAATGAACCAAATTGGGGATCTTTTGCGGAACCTACAATTAGCTCGCGACCAACTTTCTCCATTTTCTGAACATCTATAGCTAGCAATTTTGATTCAGGATGATGCTTCTTAGCGCTTTTCATTATCTCCTCAAAAGTAGCAAGAGCTTCTTCTCTATTCTTTATGTTGAGTTTAACTCCTCCGATATCTGTTTTATGAATAATGTCTGGACTAGTAATCTTCATGACCACAGGAAAACCTATTTTCTCTGCTAAATCAGCTGCTTCTTCAGCTGTTTTTGCTAATCTAGTATCGGGTGTATAAATTCCATATGCCCTTGCAACCTCGATGGCTTCTGTTCCTAGTAAGGTGACCCTGTTATCTGATCTCACCTTCTGAAAGATAGTAATCACCTTATCTTTGTCAATATCAAACTCAGGAATATCATCTTTAACTGCTCTTTTTCTTATCTTTGAATATTCTACTAAAGCAGCCATGGCTTTTACACCACGTTCAGGATGAGGAAAACAAGGAATTCTATTCTTCTTTAGATGATAAATACTTGGTCCTAATAGCTCTCCTCCTATGAATACAGAAATGATTGGTTTTTCTGGATACTTACTTTTAATTTCTACTATTTCATCTGCTGTTTCTTGACCTTCAGTCATAGCTTGTGGGGTTAGTATGACTATTACCCCATCTACAGAATCATCTTGTAGAGATAATTCAAGAACCTTCCCATAATCTTCAGCTTGTGCGGTTCCAAGAGCATCTATTGGATTATTGAAGTTTGCAGCTGAAGGTAAGAACTCTTTCATTTTTGATTTAATCTCTGGTGAAATTGTTGCCAATTCTAGACCAAATTTCTCTGCTACATCTGTAGCAAGGATACCTGGTCCTCCAGCATTTGTAATAATGACTATTTTATTGCCTTTTGGAATTGGCATGTAGCTGAAAGCAAAGGCCATATCAAAAAGCTCTTGTGTAGTATCAGCTCTAATCACCCCACATTTCTCAAATGCAACATCATATGTTGTATCTGTTCCTGTCATGCTACCCGTATGTGAAGAAGCTGCTCTTGCACCTGCTTCGGACCTGCCTGCTTTAAGTACTATAACGGGCTTCTTTTTAGTAACATCTCTGCAAACCTTAACAAACTCAGGACCACGACTTATACTTTCAAGATATGCTAAAATACCTAAAGTATTTTCATCATCAGCTAAAGCATCTATGAAATCTGTTTCATCTAGATCAGCTTTATTTCCTAGTGAAACGAAACTTGAGTACCCTATACCTTCTGCACAACTCCAATCTAGAATTCCAGTTAACAAAGCACCACTCTGACTTAAGAATGCTACTTCACCCTTAATTGGTAATCTTTCGGCAAAGCTGGCATTCATAGGAGCTGATGTATCGATAATACCGAGAATGTTGGGCCCCACAACCCGTATACCATGTTTTTTAGCTATTTCAACAATTTTCTTTTCTAGTTTAGCGCCCTCTGAACCAGTTTCTTTGAATCCTGCTGTAATGATAGCAGCATAATTTACACCTTTCTGACCTAATTCTTCCATTAATGGAGGAATAAATCTAGGAGGGATACAGATTACAGCCAGGTCAATATGACCAGTAATTTCAATTATACTTGAATAAACCTTAACCCCCTCAATTTCCCCGTATTGTTCAGCTTTAGGATTGATTGCATAAAGTCTTCCTTTAAAACCGCTTAATATCATGTTTTTTAAAGCAGCGTAACCAACTTTTTTCTTATCTGGACTAGCACCGACGATAGCAACACTATCTGGGTGTAGCAACTTATCTAACTTCTTTAATGACAGTAAAGGCACCTACATGAGCCAAATTTAGAAAGATTTTAAGTTTGTCGTTACGAAGTTAGTTTGTCCTGCTCAAATAAAAGAGTAAATTATTCCCAAGTCAGATTATTTTGTTCGCCCTCAGATTTTTCTAAGAGTACTTCTTCATCTATCATATGTTGAACTGCCAGAATTTGTGATATTACGGCAAAAAGATCTAATCCCTCTTGGTAAATTGCTATTTTTTTATCAACAAGCTCATTTGGAATATTTTCTATTTCTCCATGGGGATAAGCACCAAAGATAAGCAAAGGATTAGTTGCATCATATATTTGTTTAGAGTATTTCGTAGAAGATAATTGTTCTCCTTTGACACTGAATTCAATAATGAGATCGTGATTGCTTCGTAATTCATTAATTAGATCTGAGAGACTCAACTCTCTGAGAGACATCAATGGGTCATCTGACTCAGGAGGTATTGATCTTTCTTTGAACAATTGCAAAATTAAACCTTTAAAACGATCGATATTCTTTGGAAGTCTTATTTCTGGATTTAGCTCGATTACCTTATTTTGATTGGTGTGAATAATAACACGAAGACGCTGTTCACGGGCCATAATGGATCCACAGCAAGATAGAAGAGTAAAATGAACTATATCTGGTCTCCCTCTTCTTTGAGCATCTTGCAAATCTTTCATAAAATTACTGTGATAGCTAGCATCAAGTATTACTTCTTTGGGGGTTTTTTTTAGTTTAGAGAAATATTGTCTAACTTGTACAGTCTTCAACAGTTCCTCAGGAAAGATTTCAAGGGAAGATTCAGCAAGTAAAATAGTTAGGAATTTCGCCATGACACTCAAGATTAATTGTCAGTGGTTCTTTTTCAACTTTACTACTAATAATATTAGTTAATAGTCAAACCAAAATTCCTAAAAAGGTACTACAATAATTGAAACAATGAGAAATTGCTTTTTAGTTGAATACGAAAGTTTAGAATACCGCAAGTCTCTAGATTTACAAAAACAACTCAGAGAAAGGAAAGAAAGCAATAGAGATTTTGATGATTTTTTACTTGTTCTGCAACATAATCATGTTTATACAATTGGTAGGAAAGGGAGCAAGGAGGACATTCTAGCACCAGAAAATCTTCTGAAGGAAGAAGGGATAGATGTTGTTAATGTAAAAAGGGGTGGAGAGGTTACCTATCATGGACCAGGACAGTTGGTTGGTTACTTGCATCTAAATTTATCCAGAGCTAATTTGAGTGTGGACCAATTTGTGTGGAACATGGAAGAAGTACTAATACAGCTTTTAGATTACTACGGAATCAAAGGATGGAGATTGGAAGGTTATCCTGGTGTTTGGATTAATCATCAAGCACGTAAATGGAAAATTGCATCTATTGGTGCAAGGGCTTCAAAAATGATCTCATCTCATGGATTAGCACTAAACGTTAATACAGACATGGATCACTTCCAAATGATAGTTCCTTGTGGAATAACTGAATTCAGCCCTATTTCCATGAAACAAGTTCTTGAAAAAACATTAAACATAACTGAAATATACAATAAATTCGAACAATCATTTGAGAAAATCTTCAAAATGAAACTAGTAAAAATAGCATCAGATAAACTTGAAGAGATGATACAATAATGCCCAGACTTCGTAAACCAGAATGGATGAGAATAGGAAACATGGACAGAGAAAAGATTCGTGAAGTACAATCAATACTCCGAAAACTGAAACTTCACACTGTGTGTGAAGAATCAATGTGTCCTAACATTGGAAAATGTTTTGAGAAAAAAACTGCTACTTTCTTAGTGATGGGAGATATTTGCACTCGAAATTGTAAATTCTGCGATATTAAGTTTGGAAGACCCGGTCCTTTAGATGAAGACGAACCCCAACACATTTTAGAAGCGGCAAAAAAATTGAGTTTAAGACATATAGTCATTACCTCAGTTACAAGAGATGACTTACCAGATGGTGGCGCAGCTCATTATGCTAGAATATCAAAAAAACTGAGAGAATACAACGAAAATCTAATAATTGAACTTCTTATTCCTGATTTGAAAGGTAAAGAGGAAGATATACAAACAATAGTTGACACAAAACCAGATATTATCAACCATAATGTTGAGGTTGTACCAAGGCTATTCAGAAAGATAACCCCACAATCAAATTATGAGATATCACTTAAATTACTGAAACTTGTTAAAGAATTTGATCCCAATATATTCACAAAATCTGGCATGATGGTTGGGTTGGGTGAAACAAAGCAAGAAGTATTTGATGTCATGAAGGATTTAAGAGAAGTCAATTGTGATATACTTACAATAGGACAGTATCTTAAACCACCAAGCTCAAATTTGGAGATCGAAGAATATGTTCATCCTGAGATATTCAAGGAATATGAAGAACTAGCATATAATATGGGTTTCAAATTCGTTGCTTCAGCACCGTTTGTAAGAAGTTCATTTAATGCAGAAGAAGCAGATTTTTTGTTTGAAACTAACAATGTTGTAGAAGAAAAGATTTAAAAGAAAAAAATAGAGAATCGAACAAAGAAAAGATAGGGGCATTAGCTCAGCCCGGTTAGAAGTTGAATGGTTGCGTACCATAAAACTAACATGCGACTGGCTCATAGCTAAAACCATTTCAGTGGGAAACCAGTTGGTCGGTGGTTCGAATCCGCCATGCCCCACCAATTTACCCGAATATTTTTTGAGCATAATATAAGCCAAACATTTTTGTTCAAAGTTAAATTATATAAAATGTTCTAACCACAATTCTTTATTATATACTAAGAAATTGTATATAATTGTAGAAGGTGAATGAAGTTGGACGCAGTTTTCAGTAAAGTTGTTGAAGATATTCGTGATTTACGCATTCAAGGCGCAACAAACATCGCAATTGAAGGAATCAAAGCCTTTTCTGAATTAACAGAACGCCTTGAAGTCTCGACACTAGACAATCTTTTTTCAGAGTTAGAAAAAGCTCGTCAAGCTTTGGCCACAGCTAGAGCTACCGAACCAGCCCTTCGAAATGGGTTAAGATATATCATATACAACTTACGCGATAAAGCAGCTTCCATACAAGAAGCTAGGGAAATTGTAAACACTTTCTCTTTAGACTATGTGAATTTGCTTAAAGAATCTAAGAAGAAAGTTATTTCTTATGGCGCTCACAGAATCAAAGATGGAAGTATAATTATGACACATTGTCATTCTTCGCTTTCAACAGGCATTGTTCTTGAAGCACATCACCAAGGAAAAGATATACAAGTATTCTGCACTGAAACCCGTCCTCGTTATCAAGGACGTATAACTGCAAAGGAATTTGTTGATGCTGGCATAACTACAACTCAAGTTGTAGACAGTGCAATGAGATGGGTAATCAACAGATATAACGTAGATATCGTCATTACTGGAGCAGATGCTATCACAAGCCAAGGAACTGTGATAAATAAAATTGGGACTAGGTTGCTAGCCTTAGCTGCACGAGAAATGGACGTTCCTTTCTATACTGCAATCAATCTTCTCAAATATGATCCAGAAACAAGCATAGGGAAACTTTCAGAGATTGAAATGCGTTCAGCTTCTGAAATATGGGAGAATCCTCCAAAGGGATTAAACTTCCTAAATCCAGCTTTTGAAACTGTGTCTCACGATTTAATTGATGGAATTATATCTGAAGCAGGTGTATTTTCACCTGCTGTTGTATATTTGATAGTTAAAGAGAAGTATCCATTTATGATGATAAATGAAGAATGAAAAAATTATGATTAAATTATAAGGTAATTATTATGAAAAACGAATACAAAGAATTACTTGTTGGTCGATATTATGTCGAACACGTAGATAGTGTTGCGAAAGCAGCAGAAGAAATATGTGACGAAGAATCAGTTGGAACATGGACTGATTTACACACTACTGAAGGGAGACCTCATGTTGCTAGACTTCGAGCTGAAGTATTAGACGCCAAAGTCTTCAAAGATTATGAAGGCTACCAAAGTGGTGAAGTTACCATAGGCTTTCAAACCGAAACTTTTGACATGGAAGCAGGAATCACAAGCGTCCTTTCCATGCTTGCAGGAAATCTATTTGGCCTAGGAGCACTAAGAAATATCCGCTGGCTTGATGTAGACTTCCCAAGATCAATAGCTGAATACTTCCCGGGTCCTAAATTTGGAGTTGAAGGAGTCAGAAAAATAATTGGTACAGACAAGGGAGAGTTTCCAAATCGTCCTCACATTGGTACTATTGTCAAACCAAAGATGGGATTAACTGCACAAGAATGGGCTGATGTAGCTTATGATGCAGCTGTTGGTGGAGTTGATTTTATTAAGGATGACGAAAACCTTGGTTCCCAACCTTTCTGTCCTATTGAAGATCGTACTGTAAAAGTTTTAGAAAGACTCGATCAAGCTAAGGAAGAAACAGGAAGAACAGTTATTCATGCTGTTAATGTCACAGCAAAGCATAATGTGATGTGGGAAAGGATAGAAGAAGCTTTAGACAATGGAGCTAAATGCCTGATGATTGATGTTATCCTTACTGGGTTCCAAGAACTTGCAGATATGGCTAGAGACCCAGGAATTAAAGTTCCAATTCATGTTCATCGAACAATGCATGCAGCTTTTACTCGTAGTCCTGTTCATGGGATTTCTATGCTACCCATAGCTAAAATAGTTCGCATGGCAGGTGGAGATCAGCTCCATATTGGTTCATATGGTCAAGGAAAAATGGATACAGATATTAACCTTGAGCTTAAACTAAAAGATGCTCTCCTTAATCCAATGTATGAATTCAAACAAGCTTTCCCAACTGCATCTGGAGGATTATATCCTGCAAAGATTCCTAATTTAGTGAAGCATGGTGGAAACAATGTCATTATACAAGCTGGTGGAGGCATTCATGGTCATCCTGATGGAACTCAAAAGGGAGCTATGGCAATGCGTCAAGCCCTTGATGCAACACTGAAAAAGATAACTCTTGAGGAATATGCAAAAGACCACATCGAATTAGCTAAATCTCTTGAAAAATGGGGAAACTAACCCCCTTTTTAACTTTCTAACTTTCTAATTTATTTATCTATTTTTTAAATAATATTTATTTATTAGTAGGTTTAAGAAACATCTCTAGATTTATTCAATAGCGTACTTCTAGATTTTCTAGTAAGACACGATAAATAAACAAGAATTTAGATTATGTACAGAATTTCAGGAGGAGTTATCCCTAACAATCTAAGATAAACACTTAACTGTCCCCTATGATGAATACTATGTTCTAACATTTCCAGAAGCATTTCACTCTTGCTTGCTTTTCTATTAAATTTGTCAACTATTTGCATTAGCATCTCATCTGTCAATTTGTCAAGATGAGTAATGATTGAATTTACGACAGAATCGTATAGTAGAAGAATTTCTGGTGTTGTTGGATAATCCACTAAAGAATATGATAAGGGCTTCCACAAATTTGTTACAATTCCCATAGTATAAAATTCAAGAGATCTAATTAGATGAAGTAATATTTGACCTAGAGAACGACCATCCTTTGCAGGCATCGTGAATAATAATTGATCTGGTTCTACAACATTGTCTCTAAACAAATCCACAACAGCTCTCCCATCTGTTAGAGCATTGATGAAATGTCTTGTTTCTTCAAGATGTCTTAATATCGCTTGTTTTAAGAATTCACTAATCATGTCGTTCTCCTCAGTAAAATATTATTTTTTGCATAAAAAACAGTTTCTTTTCATCAAATTATTGGGTGTTGAACAGAAAAATTAAAAATAGGAATGAAATCATTGAGTGTAGTTAGGTATGCGCTAATAGTCTAATGGCCATGACTTCGGCCTTCCAAGTCGACAATCCGGGTTCGATTCCCGGTTGGCGCACCAATAATCACATATAAAAACAGTATGTATAAAATAGTTTAATCTGCTCGTGTAGTCTAGTTGGTAGGACTCAGCCCTGCCACGGCTGGAACCCGGGTTCGAATCCCGGCGCGTGCACCAATTTTATTTTTAAATTACTTATATATTGTAAAAAACGTAATACCGGCGAGTCTTCTCGGTCATATTTGTTTTGTTATTTATCCTTTCAAAAGCTTCAATGAGAACATATGAGTGAACATTTTATATTTAATTTTCCTGAGGAAGAGGAGGAGCAATCACTAATTGATACTGATTCATTCGAAAGTGATGCTACAGATAAGGAATTAGAGGAATTATTACAAAACCAGGAAGCACCTCAAGATAAATTCTCGAGTAATTCTGTTGATTCATATATCCAGAAAGTTCTACGTACTAATAGAATCCTTGGTATAGGTGTAGGTGGCGCTGGATCTAATGCAATAAATAATATTATGACACGAGAAGGTATTGTTGGTGCTACAACAGTGGCAATCAATACTGATGCACGTCATCTTTTAAGTACAAAAGCAGAGCGAAAATTGCTGATTGGTAGAGAACTCACTAACGGAACTGGGGCCGGCAATGACCCTAATATTGGAAGAGCAGCTGCTGAAGAGAATGAAGAAGATATTCGAGAACTTGTAAGAGGAAACGATTTAGTGTTTGTTGCATGTGGTTTGGGTAAAGGCACGGGTACAGGAGCAGCTCCCTTTATTGCAAAAATAGCTCAAGATGAAGGGTGTTTGGTAGTAAGTGTGTGCACATTGCCATTTGCATCTGAAGGACAACCAAAAATGGATTCTGCTTTAGAAGGGTTAAATGATCTAGATGCACATTCAAACACAATAATCATTGTTCCAAATGAAAAACTGCTTATGTATGCACCAGATTTCACGCTTTGGGATGCCTTTAAGCTAGCTGACGATGTTTTAATCAATGCAATTGTTGGATTGACAGAACTCATAGTTCTTCCAGCTAGAGTAAATGTTGACTTTGCAGATACAAAAAAGATTCTTAGAAGAAGTGGTCCCGCTGTTATTGGCGTGGGTAGAGGAAAAGGAGAAAACAGAGCAATTCAAGCTATTACTAATGCCCTTTCGAACCCTCTACTGGATATTGATATATCATCTTCCACTGGAGCACTTGTGAATATCAAAGCAAACAGAAACATTTCGATGACTGAGGTTGATACAATCACAACAATGATTACTGATCAAATTCATCAAAAGGCAGAGTTTGTTTGGGGATGTAATATTGATGAAACCATGCCAGATGATGAAATAGCAGTAACTGTGGTTATTGCTGAAGTTAGAACTTCACACTTAAATCAACCAGAAGATATCACAATAGAAGCTCTTTGGAGAGACTAATTCCCCATTTTTCCATTTATTTTTAGGTTTTTATGCTTTTATTAATGTAGATTATCAGTGAATATGTCAAAGTTTCAAGTTTACAGTACAGAAGATTTAATCATCCTAGAATCCAAGAAGCAAACTATCGCTGCAATTGGGTTTTCTTTGTCAAAACAAGAAAACATACCCTTTGCTGACTTATCAGATAGTATTGTAAATTACCTGAATTCATTTGGTTATTCATACGTTATTAGGATCACAAAGTCCTGTACAAGATTCTTTCTTTTAATTACGGCTAATAATCCAGGTGATGTAATCAACAAAGTATCAATAATAGTAGATAAAATAAAGAGATTAAAACCATCTGCTCAACAATTAGTAATCTTTCCACTAAATCACAGCGTCATTCTGAGGAATTTACCCCTTAATATGCAATCCTCAATTAAAAAAACAAAAAACCCAAGGGTTATCTGTGTTGATGATAAATATTGGTTAATTTACTCTTTAGTCATAGGTCAACAAGAAAGAGATTATTTTACCAAGTTTCTGAAAAGCCTTCTAAGTTTGAAGACAAGTACACTTAACCTTAGTGTGAAAAATATGAGTAGAAAACGGAAAGGAGACTTGAAAAAAACGAATGGTATCTTAATAACTCATTATTTTAATTCTATTGAGGACTGTGAAAATTTTCTTAATAGAATGAAACAGATTTCTACACAGTATCATGAAAGATTCTCTTGTACGTTACGTTTCCATACTGCACATGAAGTGAAACACAATATTTTTTCATACATTTTAGGTCTTTCACCTGTTAACCAACCCGCTCACCACTGGCAAGATGTACTTAAACTAGATCGCTTTGTACCTGTTTTAGCAAGATGTAAAAGAGAACTAGCAGATATTGCCGAAAACGAGATTCACCAAAAACTAATTACGATTGAGGCGGGGTCAAACGAAACAACCTCCGAAGAAAGTACTATTGAAACTGAGACGAGCAATAAGATTTATGTTAAAAAACCAAGTATGAGAAAACGGGATTCACTTGTTCCTTATGGTAAAAGAGTTTCAGAAGAAGAAATAGAAGAACTTGTAGAAACTATACCTGCTCCCCCTTCATAAAAGAGTTTTATCTATTACCCGATTAAACTTAATTTCTTAAGATAAAGAAACGTTGATAAGCACAACATTTTCATCCTAAATAAGGAAGAAATACATGCAATCCCCAAAACAGAAGAATTCTTCACGGCGAAAGAAAAGATCTAGAAAAGGCAAAGGAAAATCATTAGTCCTTTCCCTTGAAGAGGTTAAAGACAAGGTAATCTGGCTACTAGAGGAAGCCAATCGACTTATTCGGGAAGATTATGAATTAGCTCAAGAATATGCTAGCCGTGCCAAGAGAATTCAAATGAGAACCAGAATTAAATTTCCTTCTCAATGGAAGAAACGATTCTGCAAGCATTGCAAAATTTTTCTTTATCCAGGTGTAAATTGTCAAGTAAGACTTTCTTCAACAAATAAGGTCATTGCAATAAAATGCTCTGAATGTAATAAATATACACGAATACCATACTACCACAAAACGGAGGGATATGATGAAAGATTCAATCAATAAGATACGCCACGAATCCCCCAAAATCAGAATAGGTAAAAATGGTATAACGGAGGGGATTGTACAAGAAGTTAATATGCTTCTTAAAAGATACCAAATAGTGAAGATTAAATGTCTCAAAGCTGTCCCAAATGACGCCACAAAGGCCATAGCAGAAAATATTGCCAAGTTAACTAAAAGTACGATTGTTGATGTAAGAGGGAAAACATTTATTCTAATAAGATAAGATGTTCATTAATACTAATAATTTGGAGAAAGAACATTGATCTATATTTTTCTATGCGTAGATTTTGATAGAGACGCCGCGTTTCCAGTAATTGGACATAAACATGCGGTCAGTAAACCAAGGCAAGCTGAAATACAAGACATCCTCACAGACCCTGAAAAATCTGCAGAGATTCAAGGATCAATCGAAGGATTTGATCAAATTTTATCATTTTTTATACAGAAGAAGCTCCCCACAGTCTTCTATTTCGAAGCACGAACAATAGATCTTATCTCTAAAAGACATCCAGAGTTTCTCGAAAGATTAAATCAAACTTTTTTCGAAAAGGGAGTACATGGATATGACCATGAAGATTTGATTGGTGAAGAAACAGGAATGCCTTTGGAAAGCCAAGAGGAATTCAACCTTATTAAAAAAGCAAAAGAAAGGATTGAGGAATTATTTTCAACAGAAGTTACCGGATTTAGAGCCCCATATATGCGATTATCCGAAAACACACTAAAAACCTTAATGGATTTGGGTTTTGTATATGATAGCTCCATCTATCAAGAATCAGATAAAGCAATTAATCCTTATTCGGATGAACATGGGATGATAGAATTTCCAGTTATTAAGACTCCAAAAGAGAGTTTAATGAAAGGTATGTATACATACCTTTGGCCCCTTTTTGAAGGAAAACGGGAAATAAATGAAATTGTAAACAACTATATTCAATTGATTCATAACTCTACTGAAGACAATTCATATATCTCCATCAATCTTCATTCATGGCATTTTGCATATAATGTTGAGCAAAACTGCTACTTTTCCCAAAAGGAAATTCGCAAGAATACGGATTTTTTAATTAAACTTATCACAAAACTAGAAGAGGTAGAGGGAATTCACTTCTCTACACCAAAACTTTGGCTAGAAGAAAATGAATTACTTAGAACTATGTGAAATATTCTCCTTTACTTCTTTTACATAAGAATTATCAAGAATCTCTTGTGTGCTTCTAACTACTGTTGGTTCTACAGTAATGTTATACCATTCACCTTTGTTTTCATTAGTAATTACAGATATCTGTCTATCGCTAAAGATAGTAAAAAGCTGATCTTTCAATTCAGAAGAAAGGTTTTTTTGAAAATATTGTTCATAAATTAGAAGATTGAGCATGTAATAAATATCATCTACAAGTTTCCTTTCTCCAGACATATGTGCAGAATCCTTGATTGATACTGTGTTTACAAGAGATTTTGTCAACACTTGAAAAGGCAAAGATTTATCAGTTTTCATTAGGGGGATGCGTGCAATTTGATTTGTTCTAAAATCATACAGGTTGTATACTTTTTTGTTCATTATTTTTGTATAATATTGTATTAATTCAGAATTTAGAACTCCTAATAGGTAAAGCCAATTGAATTTATTCAAATGTTCATCTTTTATTACCAATGTTATTACATCTGTTTCATAAATAGTGGGAGGTGATTTTTCAGTTATCATAGCAAACCTGTTCTTTTCAGCTTGGTAGGGACATATAATGCTGGGTCTGTTCCTAATCAATGAAAGGGAGCGATAGGCTACATAATCATAATAGTTTTGTAATCCATACTTCTTTTGTTTTTTTTCTAATAAGTGTTTGAATGAGCTCAAATAGGATTGTAAATTTGGATACTGACTTATGTCCTGATCTTTTAAGTAAATCCAAAATTGTTCTCGTTGTTTCCAATTAAAACGTGCAATATCACTGCTTTTAACTAACCTTCGGAGGCTATTTTTCTCTTCTTGATTAAGCTTGATTGTTCTGTTATCTGCTCCTTTGAATGTTGTATCATTGATTTTTGTTAAACGAAAAATCTTGTTACTTCCCGTAGAACAACCTTTGCCTATTAAACATATTCCCTTAAATTTCTGATTTTTTTTATCATCACCTAATCTAAACTTGATATTTTCTTCCATATCGGAAATTATAGGTGATTTTTCAAATATCCACTTATCACCTGCAAGATTGGAATGTGCAAACTTGATATGTTGAAAATTCTTTTTATTTATAGTGGTAACTAGATTAGTGTGATTCAAAATGAAAACTTGAACGATTTCTTTTACGATAGGTTTCTTTCCTATGGTAATAATGGCCGTATCCACCCCCAATTTACTCTCAGTTTGATTAAACAGAGTCCGATTGCTACGAAAATCAATTACTTCAGTTATAGCTGATTTTTCTACAAGAAACTCTCTTAATCCCGAGCTATCACTCCCTTCTATCCAGTATCGAGGGCTAATAAAAGAGACAATTCCTCCCTCTTTGCAAAGGTTGACACTTCTTTCCCAGAAAATGTTAGAAAGGTCTCCATTTGAATTGAATGTAGGATATAATTTCGAATATATTCTCCTTTCGTTGAGTTCAATGCGTTTTACGTTAATATATGGAGGATTACCTACAATAATGTCAAATCCCCCATTTTGGTGCACATTTGGGAAAGCACGTGACCAGTGGATTTCCTCTGTATATCCCTGCATCCAACGTTGTACTGCCTTTTTCTCGTTATCTTTGAACTTTGATACCACTAAACGACTAAAATCCAAACTAATTTGCTTTTTAATCCCTTCATCAAGTGCTACAAATTCAAACCCAAGCAAAGAATTTCCAAGCGTTAAATTGGGAGAAGGTAAAAATAATCTTTCTCTCTGTAAATAGTAGAAAGCTTTCTCAATCAGTTTTAAACCTGCTAGCTCTACAGACTTTGGGGAAAGATCTGCTCCAAATATATTGTTATGAATAATTGAATTGACTATGAAAGATACTTGTTCATACCCCTTCAAAATTTGGTCAATCTGAGAACTATTACATTCAGCATTAATTATTGTGAAACAACTCTGATACAAATCAAATAAGATATCAAATGCTTTTAGTAAGAAGACACCCCAACCCATGGATAAATCACAGACAGAAAAGTTAGGTAATATCACCTCTAATAGGAAGATTGCTTTATTTGCATCATTTTCAGCTATAAAATCATGAATGGAAAATGAGGGAGAAGACGTATTTAGATGTTTGTCCAGAAGATAACCAATCCTAGTAAAGATCGCGTTCTTTACTATGTATTCTGCTATAAAATCAGGTGTGTAAAAGCAACCATGGTCCCGTTTAACTGTTCCTTCAAGTGATATCTGCAAATTTTTTTCCATTCTTGTGATGGATTCTTTTACATGAGTAAACTCATAAGATTTGATTGGAGTTTTCACAGACACCATGGATGTTAACTATAATACCTTTTTCTCTCTTTCGCATAAGAACATAGTTTTGACATTAAGTTATCTTTTTTTAGTAAAACGAGGAAATAGAACAGAATGGTACTAGATTATTTCATAAACAATGGAATCTCATACGATAAATTCATTGAAAGAACACCTAAAAATAGGGATAGATTAGAGAAGAATTACAATTCTGTTTTAATTCCTGAAAAGATGAAAGAGCAGATTAGAAAGATTGGCGTTCGAATTAGGATGCTCGTATTCGCAGAAAACTGGTGCTCAGATACTGTTTTAACACTCCCCATTCTTGCAAAGTTAGAGGAATTAAGCGATAATGTTGATCTCTTGGTTGTTCCAAGGGACGATGTCATGGAAGAATTTAACAAACACTACTTAACCGAAGGAAAAGCTAGGATTCCACTTATTCTCTTTCTTCTAGATAAAACAGCTGAGGTACATAGATGGGTTGAACGTACAAAGTTTGTCAGAGACGAAATAAAGCGAATTAAGGCAACAGATATGAAACGAAGTAAAACCTATAGAAGCGTTATAGAATTCTATCTTAAGGAAAGTACTATTGAACAAGCAGCAAAAGATCTTGCATGTGAACTTCTTAGGGCGGAAACAATTGCAATATCAACCATGAGTTAATGGTTTGAGAGTATTCTAGCGATTTTTTCTGTTGCTCGTTTCATATCCAAAAAGAGCAGCCCAAGTTTTGTATCAGTCGTTGCACTAACTGTTAGAACCGCATCTTCACCTGCTTGCATAGTGACAATTACACCATAGTCACCTTCAATGAAAATCTTCTTAAGCAAACCTTTATTGAGTTCTGTTGCAACTCTTTCTCCTAGAGACAGCATTGCTGCAGTCATTGCAGAGAATCTTGTTTCTTCAACATTTTCTAGAACCAAAGAAACTATTGGAAGACCTTCCAACGATACAATAGCGACATCAACAATTCCTGCTGATCTGAATCTTAATTCATTGATGCACTCCATTAATTCTTTACTAACAGAATCAAGCCCATATTGTGCACTATATATTGACAACTTATTTCACCAATCTATTCTTTCTATGATACAGAATAATAAAAACTCAACAATAATATTAAGACAATACACACGTATTATATGTGTATTATCAAAGATTGTCTTTAATTTGATTTGCCAGTTTTGAAACGGTTTCCTTTCGCTCTGTGGTATCGAGAGACAAATAGAGAGATTCCTTTGGTGAGGCTATGTTTAATATCTCATTTGTTGTTGAAGGTTTGTTTCTATTGATTGCTCTGTAGTTATCAATAGCACGGAAGTAAACATCTGGATCATAGATGAAAATCGACCCAGGTCCTAAAAGTAGAATTAGATTAGACTCTCTTACACACCATGCAGGATGAGCTGAATTATTAAAGCCTTCAATTACAATAAGATCTGAATTATTTTTCAGACACTCGAAAGAGGTTTGAATAGAATCAGCATAATATTTACTATTCAAAATATAATACTCTTGATCATTCTTGAAAGGTTTTATTTCATTAGCTTTTCTCAATATTGGTTCTGTTAGTTTCTCATCATTCCAGAATTTCTTGTTCTTATAGATTGGTTCATTTACAATATAAGTAGACTTTTGGTTTCCCTCTGAATCACAAAAAGAAAATCTCTGTAAAAGAGTTTCACTGTCTTGATACTTTTTATAGAAGGTGTTAATTGATCCTTCTTCATAAAAACGTGTAGCAATTGCTTGAGTGGTTACTTTATGTACAGGGTTTGCTAGAGTTGCTTTAATATCATTTGACGTTTCATTTAGCAGTCCAATGATATCTTGAGAAACAAAATCCTCATGTTTAGTTGTATTTTCAAGTATTGGTTCGTAGTTATAAAATAGGTTGTTACCACTCAGAGGTTTAAAAGGAGAGACTTTCATAGAAGAATCATTCTCAAAGAAGCTAATCATGTCCTTGGCTATAGTAGTTTTTCCTGAATTGTATTCAAGCAATCCACCTATAAAAACAATAAATACCATTTGGATAACCAATAGAATTAGTTCTGTCTCTGTTGATATATCTTTCGAAAAAGGATTGGAATAACAACTAATTTTTGATGGATACAAGCTTTTAATAGCTCTAAAATGAGATGTTAACAAGGTTTTAAACTGATTTTTGTAGAATGTTGTTGAAAAGAGGATGCAAAATGAATATTGAACAAACAAAAGAAACCATCACTCTTGGTGGTGGATGTTTCTGGTGTATAGAAGCTGTCTATCAAGAATTGAATGGAGTAATAGAGGTGGTATCAGGGTATTCAGGGGGAGAAGTGAAAAATCCTAGTTATGAGCAAGTGTGTTCTGGAAAAACTGGACACGCAGAAGTGATACAAGTAACCTTTAACCCAGAAATTATCACTTTCAAGAAAATCTTAGAGGTTTTCTTTTCTACCCATGACCCAACAACCATGAATAGACAAGGCAATGATGTAGGAACACAATATAGATCCGTCATATTTTATCATACACCAAAACAAAATCAAATAATTCTAGAGGTAATAGAAGGATTAAATGATGCTGGAACTTTGAAAGAGCCTATTGTGACCGAAGTAACTCCTTTCAGAGAATTTTATGAAGCAGAAAATTATCATCAGGATTATTTCAAACTTAATGCGTCTCAACCATATTGTAAAGTAAACATACAACCAAAAGTCGATAAATTCAGAAAAAATTATTCAGATAGTCTAAAAGAGGTCAAATAAAACTATGAAAAAGCATAGATGCTAGAACAATAAAATGAATATGTTACTGGCAGACGAATTTTACAAGGCTTGTTTGGGTCAGTTTTTTACCCATTCTTTTCAAAGTGGTTTCTCCTTCCTTAAACTGATCTATGAGCCACTGTTTGATGTGATAATCTTTAGTCACAGCAGATTTAGGTATCCAAATTGGTTCTATGGATAAACCATCAACTATACCATAATAATATTTTAAAGAATCAACTAGAATGTAGTTAAGTTTGAATTCTGAGAGTATTTCATCAGTTGTTATTTGTTGCTTTGCCATTTTTCTCCCATGATATAATAAAAAATATTTATTTAAACTCAACAAGTTTTTACTTTTAAGTGATAAAGCGTTTAGAAAGCTTCATAGTATATGAGGTATGGCCACTTTCCTAACACGAGCTGTTCTTAAGTAAAGTTTGTCAATCATCTATTAGCTATTCTATGAGTTGTTGAGAAATATCTAGTATATTATGAATCAATGTTAAAGAGATTAGATTTTCCACAATTTGTGCATATCTCTCTAATATCATCTTCAGCTATTGAAAATTCTGCATCACAGAAACAACAAACAATCTTCTTACTGGTTTTCTGTTTACCTGAAAGCTGTCTATCATTGCTATATTTTGCACTTTTAATTTCACTGCTTTCATTTGATTCTAATTCATCTTCTTTTGCAATTAATTTGTTCGTATCAAGTGTAATATAGGTAGAATTCGAGAGTTTAGCGTTTTCATTGCTCGTTCTTACAAAAATCATGAATATTAAAAATACTAATAATAGAACAATGAAGTTTGAAACTATCCACAATGAACCATTTGATTGAATGTTTTTTCCAATGAAAACTTGTGTTAGTATCCCTGTAATAGGAACTACAAAAATTAACAATAAGCATGCATACTTTCCTAGATTTGCTATAAACTTGT